>NZ_VPDH01000047.1:0-8268 GCF_013417785.1 Acinetobacter sp. YH12227
AAAATGTTTTCTAACTTAGACCAGTGTTGATCAGTCAACATTGTACGAGGCATAGCGAGGAGTAGATTTGGTTTGGCGATTAAATTCTACTTTCTCGCTATTTTTTTTGCACAGTAAATGTCAACAGCCCCTAATTTTTCCTTGAAATTTTAGGACTTTCACCTCATATTGGCTTTAATGATTTTTTAATTTGTAAATCAGATTATTTTTTTATAATAAGAGGATTTCCCCAATGATGCGGATTGGTTTGTTCTTGCTAACCAACCTCGCGGTACTGGTTGTAGCTGGCATAATCTTGTCACTCTTCGGTGTCGGTAGTTACCATGGTGCTGGTGGCCTAAACTTAGGCAACTTGCTAGTAATCTGTTTTGTGTTCGGTATGGTGGGTTCAATGATCTCACTATTCATGTCGAAATGGATGGCGAAAAAAACCACTGGTACAGAGCTGATTGACCCTAATGCACCACGTAACCAAGCAGAAGCATGGTTATTAAACGAAGTTGCGCAACTTGCTCAACGTTCTGGTATTAAAATGCCAGAAGTAGGTATTTTCCCTTCGTATCAGTCAAATGCCTTTGCAACAGGCTGGAATAAAAACGATGCGCTTGTAGCTGTGTCTACAGGTTTGCTTGAACGTATGAACAAAGATGAACTACGTGCAGTTCTTGCCCACGAAATTGGTCACGTTGCTAATGGCGACATGGTGACTTTGGCGCTGGTACAAGGTGTAGTCAACGCCTTTGTTATGTTCTTCGCACGTGTTGCAGGTGATTTCATTGACCGCAATGTTTTTGGTCGTGAAGAAGGTGAAGCACCGGGTATCGCATATTTTGTGATTACGATTGTACTAGATATTGTCTTCGGTATCGCCGCGTCTGCCATTGTAATGTGGTTCTCTCGCTACCGTGAATACCGCGCCGACGAAGCTGGTGCGCGTCTAGCTGGTAAACAAGCGATGATTTCTGCTTTATTACGTTTACAAGCAGAATCTGAAATGCCAGATCAAATGCCTAAAGAAATGAAAGCGTTTGCAATTTCTGCGGGTCAAGAACAAGGTTTCAGCTTAGCTGCCTTATTCCAGACTCACCCAACGATTGAGCAACGTGTAGCTGCATTACAACAATTAGATTGCCCATAAGCAACTAAAAGTTCAAACAGCAATAAAAAGCCTCCACATGGAGGCTTTTTTTTATTTTTAAACATCACCCTGAATAGGCTTTATCAGTACAGCTTTTTTAAACAATGCCCTGTACTTGTAGCCATTGCAACAGCAGACTGCCTCCCATCCAAATCGCAAATGCAAAAATAGCTAAAAATAGCAGGCCTAAAATATCGGGTATATGAATCCAAATCCAGGCCACAACTGGATTACGCCAAAATGCAGATTGTTGCTGCTTCCGCTCTAGGTTTTCATGTAAAAATGGATGAACAACATGAGTATCAGATTGAATTTGGTATTCTTCTCGAATATGTGTATGTACAACATCTAAGGCTTTACGACTCGGACGTATAAAAACATCAAAAATTGTTCCTGCTACTGGAATAAAACCGACAACTGCGTCCATGACCGCTAATTTCATTACGCCATTGAGTTTCGCTTGCGGTACACCAATCTGCTTTGCTTTATAAATCGCATAACAAGTGAGGACAAATCCTGCAATATCACCTGCAACAGGAATTGTACTCAGAGCAGCATCAGCCCCGACGCCCTGCTTGGTAAATGGAATACGCACCACAGAATCCATCATATTGGCAAACTTGGCTAAATCGCGCTCTAAGCGAATCACCTCTTGCTGGCTAAGTTTTTTTGAAGATGCAGGTTCTGGCATAGAAAACGTATCGTTGGGTAAATGCAATCTACTTGAGAATAAAGCAGTTTTTTACTCAGGTCTGTTATGATTTTATAAATGCTAATCTAAGATGAATTTAAAGTGCTTAAAGGATTTATTTAAGGCAACAGAAGCCCGATAATTTAAAGTAGAAGCTGTGAAGCAATAAATAAATACACCACCACGCCTGTTGCATCACAAATGGAAGTTACTAACGGTGCAGATGCACTTGCAGGGTCTAGCTTCAAACGATTCAGGATGAAAGGTAGGCTCATTCCAATTAAACAGCCCATCAGCACAATGCCCATCATACTCAAAGCCAACACCAGTGAAACCATAAGATCGCCACGGTAATAACCTAAAATAGAGACTGCAAACGCCATGGTGCCACCTAAACATAGCGCGACTAAACTTTCACGCCCAAGCAGATACAACCAATCTTTAAACTGCACATCGCCTGTGGCCAGTGCTCGCACCATCAATGTTGCAGACTGAGAACCTGCATTTCCACCACTGCCAACCAATAAGGGCAAAAAGAAAACCAATACAATATTTGCGGCAATAATGTCTTCAAAATGTGCAATGCCAATCCCGGATAACAAACTGCCAAAAACAAGAAATACCAGCCAATACACCCGTTTTTGATAGAGTTGCAATATCGGGGCAGATTTAAGACTCAATTTAGATGATGCATCGACAGCACCAGATTTTAAAAAATCTTCTGTTGCCTCTTCTCTGGCCACATCCATTGCATCATCATGTGTCACAATACCCACCATCACACCGGCATGATCTATAATGGGTAATGCCAGTAAGTCATAACGAGCAATGGTTTTGGCTACTTCATTCTGATCGCTGTCAAAATATGCAAAAATAATATCGGTCGCCATTAAATCACTAATATTGCTTTGTTCTTCGGCAAGTATTAATTGTTTGAGCGATAAAACACCCAGCAGCTTTCTTGCTTCATCAAGTACATAGGCCAAATAAATGGTTTCCGAATCGGGTGCCTCATAACGCAACATTTTAATGGCATCTTTTACCGACATATTCGGTTTTAAGGTGGCATATTCGGAGCTCATGATGGCCCCTGCCGTACCTTCTACATAAGAAGAGAGCTGCCGAATATCTTCACGCTCGGCCTGTGCCAATGCAGGCAATAAAGTATTTTGCTGCTCGTGATCTAAACATTTAAATAAATCGACACGCTTGTCTGAAGGCATTTCGCCCATAATTTCAGCCAAGTCTGTTCGCGTTAAACCGTGTGCAAATTTTACTTGTTCTTCGGGTTTGAAATATGAAAATACATAGGCGCGTGCAGGAAGATGCAGTAGCAGCTTTTGACTATTCTCTAAAGGTAATTGTGCCAAAATATCAGCCAAATCTGCGGCTTTAAACGTTTTAACAGAGTCTAATGCCAATGCAATATCTTGCTTGCTTAATGCATCATTTAAAAGATATAAAAAGTTGTTGTAGCTCATGCTCGCCCCCTATTACCCAACCTATGTAATAGGGCCGCAACGGCTCTTATTTTATTTGCCGAATGAACCCACATAATAATGTTGGTAAATATAAATGTTTGAAATTTGGTGTATCTGACAACTGTGCCTGTCCATTTAGGGATTTAATCCTCATCAAACCGCTTATACGGCGCAGCAATACTACGAAAAACTGTTACATTTCTCAACCTTTACAACGAAACCTAAACAATTTAATCACTTATGTTTCTTTTAACGGACTTGGGCTTAAATAGAGTACGTATCAATACATACATAAATGGAGTAAAGATCAGGACCAGTACCGTGCCGAAGATCACGCCCCCCAGCACACTCACGCCAATTTCCTGACGGCTTGCTGCGCCTGCACCAAAAGCGAAGACCAATGGTAATATACCTGCGCCAAATGCCAATGAAGTCATTAAAATTGGTCTAAGCCGTAAACTCGCACCTTCTAAAGCAGCTTGCACCACTTGTTTTCCCTGCTGCTGCGCCACAGAGGCAAATTCCACAATCAAAATCGCATTTTTACATGACAAGCCAATAGTGGTAAGTAAAGCGATTTGGAAATAAATGTCATTTGGAAATCCGGCAATATAACTAAAGATAATATTGCCACCAATACCCAATGGAATTGCACTCATAACTGCCGTCGGGATACTCCAACTTTCATACAATGCAGCTAGACATAGAAAAATAAATCCAATTGAGACCAAATACAGCCAAATTGCTTGGTTACTAGACTTTTGCTCTTCAAAGGATAAACCACTCCAGGCCACATCCACTCCAGGTACTTGTTGCACAAGTTTTTTGACATCTTGCATGGCTTGACCACTGCTGACATTTTTTGCAGTATCTGCTTCCATTTGCAGCGCAGTATAGCCCATGAAACGGTTAACCACTTCTGGACCACCACTCCATGCAATGGTCGAGAAATTACTAAACGGAATCATTTCATTTTGATCATTTCGAACATGCCATGCAGCAAGATCTTCAGGCTTTGAGCGAAATTCGGCATCGCCCTGCATCATGACGCGCTTGATGCGGCCACGATCAATAAAGTCATTAATATAGCTGCCACCCCAAGCACTCCCTAAAGTACTATTAATGGCAGATTGACTCAAACCTAACGCCATCGCTTGCTTTTGGTCAATATTGACCTTCAACTCTGCTTTGTCTGGATTAGAACGTTTATCTAAGTTTTCAAAACTGGTGAATTGGCTGGCTTTATCTTGTAAAGTTTTAAATTGTTCTTCCAAATAAGCTCGACCTTCGCCATTAATATCACGTATCCAAAAATCGATACCATCCGTTTGCCCAAGTCCATTGACTGACGGTGGCATGTTGATATTAATTTGTGCATTATTAAAGGTTCTGAAATGCTTTAAAGCTCGCTCACGAATGGCTTGTGCAGAATTTTCTTTACCACTTCGCTCATCCCATGGTTTCAATGCAATAAAACCTTGTCCTAAATTTTGCCCTGTCCCCGAGAAGTTCCGACCATACCGCAGCATCACTAAATCAACATTGTGTTTTTCTTCAGTCAAAAAATACTGTCGAATCTGTTCACCAACTTGCTGGCTTTTGGCCATCGGTGCACCTTCTTGCAGCTTCAGTTGCACACTCAGGATACCTTGGTCTTCACTTGGAATAAAGCTGGTCGGCAAAGCACGATAAAACAGTGCGAAAATCACCACCAAGCCAGCAAACAATACCAAAGTAATGAGTCGATTTTTTACTGTGGCCTGAGCAATGGTCAGATATTTCAGTTTTAAACGCTCTAATGAAGTATTAAACCAAACGGCCCAACGCGCTGGCTGTGGATTGGGTTTTAAAATTAAAGCACACAAAGCAGGTGTTAATATCAATGCCACCATGAGCGACAGCCCCATGGCTGCCACTAAGGTAATAGAAAACTGACGATAAATAACGCCTGTCGAACCACCAAAGAAAGCCATTGGAATAAACACCGCAGTTAAAACCAGTGTGATCCCAATTAATGCACCACTAATTTCTTGCATCGACTCGATAGCAGCTTGTTTGGCAGTTAAATGCTGTTCATGCATTAAACGTTCGACATTTTCTACAACAACAATCGCATCGTCGACCAATAAGCCAATCGCCAAAACCAAAGCAAACAAGGTTAAGGTATTAATGGTCATACCCAAAACGTAGAGTATCGCCAATGTACCTAAGATCACTACAGGAACGGTTATCGCTGGAATTAAAGTTGCTCGCCAGTTTTGTAAGAAAATAAACATGACTAAAACCACGAGTAACACCGCTTCAAACAGCGTCTTTACGACTTCTTTAATAGACTCTTGTACGAAAGGCGTATTATCTCGTGGATAAACAATTTTATAGCCCTCAGGCAGTTGTTTCGAGAGTTGCTCAATTTCTTGCTTAATTAATGCCGATGTTGCTAAAGCATTAGCACCTGAAGCCAAAGAAATACCCATCCCTGAAGAGGGATAGCCATTAATTGTATTAATCCCCTGATAATTTTCAGCGCCCATTTCAACACGAGCAATATCTTTGAGGTAAACAAAACTGCCATCACGGCTAGATTTCACAATAATATTTTCAAATTCTTCGACTGACTTTAAACGTGAACCTGAGGTGACTTTGGCATTTAAATATTGATCTGCTTTGACAGGTAAATCACCAACAGCGCCTGCTGCAACTTGGGTATTTTGTGCTTCAATTGCGCTACGAATATCGCTTGGCATGAGGCTATATTGTTTTAATTTTAATGGGTTGAGCCAAATACGCATTGCAAACTGTGAGCCAAATACATCAACTTCACCAATCCCTTCAATCCGCGCAATATCTTGCTCAAGATGCGTCATCATATAGTCGCCAAGCTCAATATTGGAACTTTTCGACGTTTCATCATAGATACCAATCACCATGTGGGTATCACCCAATGATTTAAAGACATTCACACCTTGGCGCTGTACATCTTCCGGCAGTCGATTAATCACACCATTAATCGAGTTTTGGACTTGAACTTGTGCTGTATCAGGATCTGTACCATTTTCAAAACTGATACTGATTCGGCTACGCCCAGAGGAATCACTGCTCGAACTAAAGTACAGTAAGTTATCAATGCCTTTTATTTGTTGCTCTAGGACTTGTGTAACACTTTCTTCTACCGTTTCAGCAGACGCGCCACTATAACTCGCACTCACCGTTATTCTAGGTGGTGCAATATCAGGATAGCGCTCTACGGGTAAATTCAGCACGGCAAATAATCCGACTGCCATGACGATAATTGCGAGAACACCAGCAAAAATTGGGCGTTGAATAAAAAACTTAGACAGCATCAGTCCATGTCACTTTTAGATTGCGAGATTTAAAATGGTGATTTGTTGATTTTTTAAAATCTTATTGATAATCAATCACCATCAAGATGAATACAAGCCCATACTACATAAAAACCCATCATTCTGATGAATATGTAGAAAATATGGAGACGTATTTTCCACATCTATTTTAGTTAAATTATGTGACATTTAGCGGTCTGTCATCATTTGTTCTTTATCTGTCTGCACTGTATCCCCCTGCGTCTTCATTTTAAATAACAACACGCAGAGGCTTTCATGCTAAAACAATTAACAACCAAACTTTCAAAACGACAAACTTTACGGAAAGAACACACAGAACAAGGCATAGACCATCGTGCTAAAAAAAACTCAACAGTGCTGTTCTCTAGCTTCATTCTACTGAGTACATTCGGTTTAACTGCGTGTAATTCTGACGATAACAAAACTCAAGTGAGCAAACCGCCAGTATTACCAGATACTGGTTTTGTGATTGTCGGGCATCGTGGCGCAAGTGCTTTAAGAC
The DNA here is from genome assembly GCF_013417785.1 of Acinetobacter sp. YH12227. Lineage (NCBI taxonomy): Bacteria > Pseudomonadati > Pseudomonadota > Gammaproteobacteria > Moraxellales > Moraxellaceae > Acinetobacter > Acinetobacter sp. YH12227. Next base: position 7,175 of record NZ_VPDH01000047.1, read on the forward strand.
CTGAACATACTTTAGCGTCCTATCAAAAAGCCATTGATGATGGTGCGGATTTTATTGAACCTGATCTAGTTCCGACGAAAGATGGCTATCTTATCGCTCGTCACGAAAGTGAAATTAGCGGCACAACCAATGTCAGCTCCTTAACACAATTTGCAGACCGTAAAAAAACCAAGAAAATTGATGGTCTAGATTATACCGGTTGGTTTACTGAAGACTTTACTCTGAATGAACTCAACCAAAATGTAAAAGCCCGTGAACGGATTCCGCAATACCGCCCCACTAACACCACTTATAATGATCAATCCAGCATTCCAACTTTGGAACAAATTATTGAACTCACAGATGCTCATTATAAAAAGACTGGGAAAATTGTCGGGCTGTATATTGAAACCAAACACCCGACATTCTTTCAAAAGCAAAACTTAGCCATGGAAGATCGACTGCTTAGCACCTTAGCGAAGTATAAATACACCCGTGAAATTGCGCCTGTTTATTTACAATCGTTTGAAACCACCAATTTGAAATATTTCCATGAGCAGTTAGCACGAAGGAAAAGTTTAAAACACGCCAAAATTATTCAGCTACTGGATAGTCCAAATGCAATTCCAGGCGATTTACAAGATCAAGCTACACCTGCTAACTATGCCAGCCTAGCCACGCCTCAAGGTCTAAAAGATGTTGCAAGTTATGCAGATGGTATTGGCCCAAGTAAAACCTATATCTTTTCAAATAACGAGTTTAAACAAACCAACTTTGTCAAAGATGCCCATGCCGCTGGATTAAAGGTTCATCCTTATACTTTGCGTCCTGAAAATGGCTTTTTGCCGGATTATCTCAAGTGTAATCAAATAGCAACCGAACGCTGTGATAGCGGCGCGCTAAAAGAGTTTGAAAACTTTTACAAAGCAGGTGTAGATGGTGTATTTACTGACGATCCAGCATTAGCTCGTAAAGCACTGAATCAATTTCAGAAATAATAATTATCTATAGTTGATACATAAAAAAGACGCTTAAAAGCGTCTTTTTTTTATCAAAGTGGCTGAGATAAATAATCTGTGATGCCCTGTTTCACGACTTGCTGAGTGGCTGGAGCT
>NZ_VPDH01000049.1:0-30715 GCF_013417785.1 Acinetobacter sp. YH12227
ATGAGAAAGCCCATATAAATGGGTAATGTACAAGTTGCTGTAGAAGCATGTTTAATTCGTCTGATCACAGATACTTTATAAAGTATTTTAATACTTTTTTGAATCCGTCAATGCGTAAGTCCTATATATTTTAACTGCGACGTTTTTAACTTTGGCTTTGGTGGGTTGCGCAGATAAAAAAGCGCCATCAGAACAAAATGTTGCAACAGAATCAACGACGGCAACTGCACAAACAAACGATGTTGCAGTAGCTCAAGATGAGCAAGTGATTCACTTCACAGGGCCACAAGATCTAACCCTTGAGTTAAAAACCAAAGATAATTTTGAAACTGCGCAATTGACTGATAATTCTGATCGTGTATATGAATTGAAACGAGCAGTTTCAGGAAGTGGTGTACGACTTGCCAATGATCAAGGGGTTTCAATTCACTTTAAGAACTTTAATGGTGTCAATGAAGGCACAGTTGAATTAGTAAAAGACAAGCCAATTAGCATAAAAGAATTTGTTACTGAGAAAGCAAAGTAATCATAAAAAAGACTATAAAAAAAAGACCGCTTCGGCGGTCTTTTTTTTATAGTCTTTTTTATAGAGTCATCAAACTCAACTTAAAACTTAGTAGTCAAAGCTAAAGTGTTCAGCTGCTAGTGATGTCATGGTCTTAGATGGATTTACCATGGCTTCAGCATGACCTTGTGAGCGAGGAAGCATACGTTCAAAGTAGAAATCAGCCACTTTAATTTTCGCTTTATAGAACTCTGGAACTTCAGCACCATTACCTTCTGCTAATTTCTCAGAAGCAACCGCAGCTTGTTGAGCCCAGAAGTAAGCCATCATCACATAACCAGAGAACATTAAGAAGTCTACAGATGCAGAAGAAACGATGTCACGGTCTTTACGTGCAGCAAGCATGATACGAACAGTTAAAGCATTCCACTGTGCGCAAAGTTTTGTAAGATCCCAAGCAAAACGACGCATGTATTTGTTACGCGCATGTTGACCACAGAATTTTAAAATTTCAGCAGTATAGTCGCGGATTACTTTACCTTTAGAGGTTAGTAATACTTTACGACCGATTAAGTCAAGGGCTTGAACGCCAGTTGTACCTTCGTAAAGGGTGGAGATACGTGAGTCACGAACGATTTGTTCCATGCCCCATTCTTTGATGTAACCATGACCGCCGTAAACTTGCATACCGTGGTTTGCAGCTTCATAACCCAATTCAGTCAAGAAGCCTTTAAGAATTGGTGTGTAGAAACCTAAGTGGTCATCATGTGCTTCAAAAGCTGCTGTATCACCGCGGGTTAAAGCGTCTGTCATTTTGTCCGCAATTTGCGCAGCATAGTAAATCATTGAACGGCCGCCTTCAGCGATCGCTTTTTGCGTTAATAACATACGGCGTACGTCTGCATGGTGAATAATCGCATCCGCTACTTTTTCAGGGTCTTTTTTACCTGAAAGGGCACGCATTGACATACGTTCTTTGGCATATGGAAGAGCACCTTGGAATGCCAATTCAGCATGAGCAATACCTTGGATTGCTGTACCAATACGTGCTGTGTTCATGAATGTGAACATGGCATGTAGGCCTTTATGCTTTTCGCCAATCAAATAACCGATAGCGTTGTCAAAGTTCAATACCGCCGTTGCCGAAGCACGGATCCCCATTTTGTGTTCAATCGAACCACACGTTACAGGATTGCGTTCGCCCACAGTACCATCTGCATTCACAAGGAATTTTGGAACGATGAACAATGAAATGCCTTTTGTACCTGCAGGTGCATCTGGAAGACGTGCAAGAACGATATGTACGATGTTCTCTGTTAAATCGTGTTCACCCGCTGAGATGAAGATTTTTGTGCCAGAAATTGCATAGCTACCGTCTGCTTGAGGCTCTGCTTTAGATTTTACTTGACCTAAGTCAGTACCACATTGTGGCTCAGTTAAGCACATTGTGCCTGACCAAGTACCCGCAACAAGGTTTGGTAAATATTGGTTTTTCTGTTCATCCGTACCGAACTGAAGGATGGTATTGATACAACCCACGCTTAGGCCTGGATACATTTGGAAAGACCAGTTTGCTGTACCCATCATTTCAGATTTGATTAAGTTCAGTGATTGCGGAAGATTTTGACCACCAAACTCTTCAGGGAAAGAAAGACCTTGCCAGCCGCCTTGTACAAACTGGTCATACGCTTCTTTGAAACCCTTTGGTGTTTTTACATCGCCATTTTCAAAATGACAGCCTTCTTCATCACCAGTTTGGTTTAATGGAGAGAGGATATTTTCACAAAAATCAGCAGCACCTTCTAAAATCATATCTACCGTATCAGCATCGGCTGCTTCACCGTTAGAAAGCGATTTGTAGTGCGCAGGGTAATCGAGCACTTCGTTCATCAAGAAGCGAATGTCATGTAAGGGCGCTTTATATGCAGGCATAGTCTTAATCCTAATTTCGAAATTTTTTTGGATTATCTGTATTGATGATTTGATTATTCATATTTGGTAGAAAAAATCATTGATGAATGAGCCTTTAAAAAATGTCAGAAAGGCGAATTGTAATATTAAACCAACAAGTGAAAAGTAAAGTTCTGCTAGACTTTGAGTTGATCTTTTGATCAATAATTTCTTTTAATAAATCATAAAGAACATAGGTTCTCAGCGAATATTATGCGTTTAAAATATATAACACTTTGTTTATTAGGTTTGAGTATTAGTGGGTGTACTCAACATGTCATAAAAACCAATACTTCTGATCAGTCACTGGGGCAACAAGCTACTCAAGGCTTAAATGCGATGTTTGAAAATGCCAACTATGATATGAAAGGGCAATTTTCAATTCAGACCGATATTGAGTTTGATCAAAAATCCTCTGAGAACAAGGCAAAAACTGCTGTAAGTTCTCAACCTGAGCTTGATCCAAAACTCAAAAAACAATTGGATCAACTGATCAAAACGCAAAAAATTCCATTTAGTCAAAAAGAAAAGAAACTGCTATATCAAGCAATTGCAAATGAATCTATTCCGCCTTCAGCTCGATACTATGATGAGGATGAAAGTGCTTCTCCACAGTCGAAAATTGCTCAGTCACTTGTCAATGTTTTGAACGACTTACAGTTTAGCTATAGCGGTTCAGTTCATTTTAGAGAAAAGCTGGCAGCACTCACACTTCAATTAAGCTATCAAAAGCCGACATTGCAGGTGAATGCACAGTTGCCTATGATTTTTGATTTTGATGATTATAAGTTTTACACCAATTATTTTGCATTCATGCCATTTATGGTGAATCGTGAAAGTCAGGATCGATTGGCTTATGTTGATTTTTCAAAGCATAAAGAGGCTTTGGCTCAATATAACTTGAAAAAATTTGCTGACTACTTAAAACAAATGAATGCACTGCCGTACTTATTGGCAGAACAGAATCAAGTCAAAAGTATCGATTTAAGCCGTGATGAAAAAAATGCTGGTTTAATTAAAAAGATTCGCTATGTCGGCGATGTTGATACGGTATATACCCAGCTTGAACTCTTTGATTATGTCAATGCACGCTATTACACCTCTCAAATTAAAGGTCAGCCATGGGATGACACTGAGCAAAGTGATGTGGAAGATGCGGCAGTTGATGCAACAGCGGCGGAATCTGCCATGGAAGCAGCCGAAGAAGCAACAAGAGCTGCCGCAGCGGCTGCTGACGCGAGTGAAGAGGGGGATGAAGACGAAGCTTATGCATCTGTACAACGTGTCAATGAATTGGTTAATGCAAAAATTCATAATGCGATGTACCACGGACATGATCAGGATGATGAGCAGGAATATGCAGCATCGGAAGTAACAGAAGCTGTAATCGATGCAGAAAGCGCTTATGCAACTGCGGCTGCAACGGACTATGATGAAGAAAGTGAAGAAGCACATGATGCTACTGCAGCCTATGCAGAAAGCGATGAAGATGAGGAAAGCGCCAATAACCTGTCTGAGGAAGTGTGCCAGGCCTTGATCAAAACTAAGCAGGTACCGATTGGTAAAGTCACGCTTTGCCAAGACTACCAAGATATTCGCGTTATTCCATTGCAGGAAGAGTCTGCTCAGTTAGCATCTGAGGCAGAAGAGTCAGACACGGAAGCTGTTTCTGTAGATGCAGTTGAACAATTAAAACCTGTTTTTCAGCAATATCAAACTGAACAACTGGTGGATGCAAAACAGTTCCAACAATTATGGCAAAAGCATCAGCCGGAAATTCAACAGGCTTTAAATACTAAAGATAAAGTATCTTCAACACTGGTCATGGATGTGGGTTTAGAGAAAAAAGGACGTGTCCAAACGATTGATTATAATATGGCATTTTCTGAACCGCGTTTAGGTCAGTTGAAGCTAAAAAGTACCAATCAAATTTTGAATTATGGCAATGCAAGTGCGATTGATCGTCAAGCGATGAAGCAAGCGAAGTCGATTCAGGATGTGAGTAAGGGTTCATTATTTGAAAGTATGTTGAATGGCTTACTTTCACCGATCACTAGACAGGACCCTAATATAGAGGAAGCAGAAACGGCATCGGTTGACGAAATCAGTGAAGCAAATGAAGAAATCGAATTACCAGAGTATTTAAGTACTGTCGCGCTAAACAGCTATAAACGCCATCAATCAGAGTTAAAAGCGTATCAAGCGGCTTTTGCAGTGGCCTTTGCTAATTACCGAGCTCAGTATGTACGTTATTACTCAGCAAATGACTTGAATGAAATTTCAGAAGTTTATGCTTACCGATTTGCTGAGGGTTTAAAAGAGCCGACAGGTCAGGCTTTGAAGCGTTTAAATCAATTACGTGATAAACATGCTTTACATCGCTATCAGGACTTTGATGATTTAGGTTCTTCAGTCAATTATTATGTTCAATCTGGGATTGGTGAGTATAAAGGTCAGGCTGAGTGGACGCAGCTAAAAAAAACCTATAAAACCAAACAAGCCATTTTTGCGCATTTGTATCAGAAAAACTTTTTAGAAAATTATGAACTTGATCCCGCTGAAAAAGCGCAATTAGTCAAAGCTGCACAAATTTATGCACGAGCATTTGTCGACGATACCAACGGTAAATTGTCAGAAGCGTCGCTGCAAGGTTTAGCTGCGGAACATGAAGAGTTGTTTAGCCAGTCTGTTTATTATGAAACCTATAAAACTGTGCAAAAACACATGAAATAAGTTAGACAATAAAAAAAAGAACCTCTATTGAGGTTCTTTTTTGTTTATTCATTCAAACGGATGAATTAGAGAAAATCTTTTAAGTTAGGTTTTACCCCGTTCCAAATGGAAAAGGACTCAATCGCTTGTCCTACCAGCATACCGAAACCTTCTGAAGTCGGTACATGACGCGCTTTGGCTTGATCTAAAAATGTAGAAGGTTTGCCATAGGCCATTTCATAGGCATGATTGAACTGAAGACTGTCAGGTAGAACCAAAGCGTCTCCGCTTAGACTTGCTGAAGTTGCATTAATGACGATATCAAATTGACCGGATAAATCTGTGAGTGCAATAGCTTCTAATTCTGCATTTGTTACGGATGCTTTCAAGTCTGCAACCAATTGTTCAGCACGGGCTAAGGTACGGTTCGCAATTACAATTTTTTTTGCGCCAGCTTGTACCAATGGATAAATTACACCACGAGTAGCACCGCCTGCGCCAATAATAAGTAAGTCGGTCTGTTCAAGTGACCAATCTAAAGCGCGAATTGCATCGACCAAGCCTTGGCCGTCAGTGTTATCACCATGCAATTGGCCATCCTGCATCCAAAGCGTATTTACTGCTCCAGCAATTTTTGCGCGTTCAGTCAATACTGCACATTGGGCATAGGCTTGTTCTTTAAACGGGACGGTGACATTCATGCCGATACCGCCTTCGCGAAAGAAGCTTTCAACGCTGTTTTGGAATCCATCAAGGGGAGCAAGTCGTTTGCTGTACTGAATGTCGAGCCCTGTTTTTTTGGCAAAGGCGTGATGAAGTTCAGGGGAACGTGATTGTTCAATCGGGTTGCCAATCACGGCAAATTGTTTGCTCATTACACTGCATCCATGTCGGAACGAAAAGTGCAGATAATATACGCCAAAATCAATACTGCCAGAAGTTTAGCGGGGATATTTGCGAAAATATTGCAGTGCTTTAAGGATTGCAGATATCTAAAATTGTGTGAATTAATATCGTCGCCGTACTAAACACCAGACCGATTAAAGCAATCACCATGAAACCGATGGCAAGGTTATCGTTGAGTGAGGTCTCTGAAAATATATTGGTACTGATTGCGCTGATTAACACCACAACAAAGCTCCAAAACACCAAAGTACGTGCACGAATGGTTTTTTTATTGAGTGTTTGAGATGGCATTTATGTTGTACTCCATATTGGAAAATTACAGCAATCAGTTTAGTCGCTTGTCATATAACAGGGTAGCGTGAAGCTGTGTGATTCATGTGTCATTGTTGGGTATTCTGTTTACAAAGTAAATGGCTAGAAAATATTTTATTACTCAATTATTTATGAATTATTCGGTGTGAAATTTTCAATATAAAAAAAGCCTCTGAACTTCAGAGGCTTAGTTGTCTTATTTTAAAACCGTTAACCAATCTTGTGGTTTAAGATAAAAATCGGTTAATTTTTTTTCGGCAGAATTTTCTTCCCATTCAGGACGATATGACCAGCCTGCTAAAGGTGGCATGCTGACCAAAATGGATTCAATGCGACCACCAGTTTGTAATCCAAACAATGTGCCACGGTCATACACTAAGTTATATTCGACATAACGGCCACGACGGTACAGTTGGAAGTCGCGTTGTGCTTCGGTATATGATTTATCTTGGTTCTTTTTAAAAATAGGCAAAATTGCATCTAGGTAGCCATTACCCACGGCTTGCATATATTGGAAGCAAGTTTCAAAGTCCCATTGATTTAAATCATCAAAGAATAGACCACCGACGCCACGTTGCTCATCACGATGCTTTAAATAGAAATAATCGTCACACCATTTCTTATGTTCTGCGTAAACCTTATCGCCAAACGGAGCGCAGAGATCATGAGCAGTTTGATGCCAAGACAATACATCTTCATCATTTGGATAATACGGAGTGAGGTCAAAACCGCCGCCAAACCACCAAATTGGATCTTGACCTTCTTTTTCAGCCACGAATAAACGGATATTGGCATGTGAAGTGGGTACATTGGGATTTTTAGGATGGATCACCAATGAAACCCCCATGGCTTGAGCTTTAGCACCAGCAATGGCCGGGTGACGCTCAGTTGCGGAAGCAGGTAGTTTGGAAATATTGATGTGTGAAAACATCACACCGCCTTTTTCAATCACTGTGCCATTTTGCAGCACACGTGAGCGGCCACCACCACCCTCGGGGCGTTCCCAATCATCAATTACAAATTCAGCATTTCCACCGCCAGCGCGTTCTTGCTGTTCCAAAGCGGCACAAATACGTGCCTGTAAATCACGCAGGAATTCATCTACACGTTGTATATCGGCTGAAGTTGGATTCTTCATTCTGACCTGTATAAAAATAATTAAATGATATTGTCCATCAAAGCATAAAACGCTGCAAAACTTAAGGTCTTTTTCCCAATATTGAGCATCGGTTACGCCGTATGGTCAGCTTAAATTAAAGCAATATTTGACGAAAATAGCCTAGATATTCCGACTAAGTTGCTTGGTTGAATTCAAAGCAGAAGCTCCGCACAATAATCATAGGCAGATTCAATTGGAATCTCATTGATCGAAATGGTGCATCTATGTCTCAGCAGGCGAATTCCTTAATTCAAAAATATAATGTACCAGGCCCACGCTATACCAGTTACCCAACCGTACCGTACTGGGAAGAGCAGGCGTTTTCATTAGCATTGTGGAAACAGGGTTTAAAAAAATCGTTTGACGAGTCGAATCAAAGTGAAGGCATTAGTCTTTATATTCATCTGCCGTTTTGTGAAAGTTTATGTACTTTTTGCGGTTGTCATAAAAAAGTCACCAAAAAACATGAGATGGAACAACCCTATATCCAAGCAGTCTTAAAAGAATGGGCGTTATATTGTGATGTTTTGGTGGATAAACCCAATATTAAAGAGATTCACTTGGGCGGCGGTACGCCCACCTTTTTCTCACCTGAGCATTTAACACAACTGATTCAAGGCATTTTGTCCAAAGCAAATGTGGCAGAGCAGCATGAATTTAGTTTCGAAGGCCATCCGAACAATACCACACGTGAGCATTTACAAGCTTTGTATGATTTGGGCTTTCGTCGCGTGAGCTATGGCGTGCAGGACTATAATGAAAAAGTGCAAAAAGCCATTCATCGGATACAACCTTTTGAGCATGTGGAACAAGTCACGCAGTGGGCGCGGGAGATTGGCTATACCTCAATTTCACATGACTTGGTATTTGGTCTGCCTTTTCAAGATTTAATGGATGTGTTGCACACGATTAATCAGACCAATCGTTTGATGCCTGATCGTTTGGCTTTTTATAGTTATGCGCATGTGCCGTGGATTAAGGGCAATGGACAGCGTGGTTTTAAAGATGCTGATGTACCAAAAGATGAGTTAAAACGTCAATGTTATGAAGAAGGCAAAAAGCAGCTCTTGGCACATGGGTATCATGAAATTGGAATGGACCATTTTGCTGTAGAAAAAGATGCAATGTATCAGGCTTTTCAACAGGGCAGTTTACATCGTAACTTTATGGGTTATACCGCTTCTAAAACCCAAGTCATGATCGGACTGGGCTTATCTTCAATTAGTGATAGTTGGTATAGCTTCGCGCAAAATGAAAAGAAAATTGAAGACTATTATGCGCGTTTAGAGGAAAACCAAATTCCTGTTTATCGAGGTCATGTGCTGACTGAAGAAGACTTGATTATCCGTAAACATATTCTGAATTTGATGTGTACATTCCATACTTCTTGGGCAAACACAGACATGCAATTTCCGGAAATTGATGAAGTGGTTGCACAATTAACAGAAATGCAGGCAGATGAATTATTAGAGTTAGGTGATCAAAGCATCCAAATTACCGAAAAAGGCAAACCTTTTGTACGTAATATCTGTATGGCCTTTGATTTAAGGTTAAAGCGCCGTGTACCTGAAAATCGTATTTTTTCGATGACGATTTGAATCTCCCCTAACCCCCTCTTTATTAAAGAGGGGAAAGCTTCCCTTTTGTAAAAGGAGGCTTGGAGAGATTAATTTATGGAGAATTTAAAGGACTTTTAAAAATCATCTTTTTGATACATATGAGACATACGATCGTGTTTGGTTTTTAAATATTGTTCATTGAATGGATTCAAGCCCACAGTCAGCGGTACACGATCAACGACATCAACGCCTTGTTCTTGCAATGCTTCAATTTTTAATGGGTTATTGGTAATCAATCGTACCTGTTGAATATTCAAATGCTTGAGCATGATTGGACACATGTCATAACGACGAGCATCAGCAGGTAAATTCAATAGTAAATTGGCATCGACAGTATCATGGCCTTGGTCTTGTAAGGCATAAGCACGGATTTTATTGGTTAAGCCAATGCCTCGACCTTCTTGGCGTAAATATAAAATCACGCCTTGGCCTGCTTCATTAATCAGTTTTTGTGTTGCTTGTAGTTGTGGGCCACAGTCACATTTTAGCGAAGCGAAGGCGTCACCAGTGAGGCACTCGGAATGAATACGCACTAAAACAGGTTCAGTGGGTGCTTGTTCTAGTCCTTTAGAGAGTGCTACATGTTCTTCGCCGGTTTCAGGATCCTGAAAAACCGTAATATTGAATTCACCAAAAGCGGTCGGTAATCTTGACGTTGCGACAAATTCTATAGGCACTGCTTAACCCGTTTATTCGATTATAAATTGGCTAAAGTATAGCGTAATGCTTGGACATTGGTAGAATTGCAACGATGAATTTATGCAGAACATTTTCTTTTTTGTATAAAGCGAACGATAATAGTTGATAAATAGGAAGATTATTCAGGATAATCTGACTCATTCAAAATCTCCCACTACGAGATCATTGCTTAAAATTACATCGCTAGAAGTTTGGCTGATTGTAAGGTGATACAATTCGACGATATGATCGAGTAACCCATTTAGACCGAGCTTAGGATTTGCCAGGCTTTAGAAGGCTTTGCCACATTATGCTGTATACAGAAATACCATCTCAACGCCCTGTAACTCCGTTGCTGGATACGATTCAACATCCGCAACAATTACGTGTACTCGAGCGCAGCCAGTTAGAACAAGTGGCGGATGAGTTACGTCAATTTATTTTGTATGCGGCCGGACAAAGTGGTGGGCATTTTGGTGCCAATTTAGGTGTGATTGAGCTCACGGTGGCTTTGCACTACTGTTTCAATACGCCTGACGATCGTTTAATTTGGGATGTTGGTCATCAAGCTTATCCACACAAAGCCTTAACTGGTCGTCGTGAACAGTTGGTGACAATTCGTGCAAAAGATGGTCTAGCCGCATTTCCAGCACGTGAAGAGTCTGAATTTGATACCTTTGGGGTAGGGCATTCGTCGACTGCGATTTCTGCGGGTTTAGGCATGTCTTTAGCACGTCGTTTTAAACAAGATCCTTGTCATGTGGTAGCAATTGTGGGTGATGGTGCCATGACAGCAGGTATGGCCTTTGAAGCCATGAATGATGCTGTGGCGCACAACGCTGACCTCATGGTGGTATTGAACGACAATGATATGTCGATTTCATGCAGCACAGGTGGTTTTGCTAAACATTTAGCAGCAATTTGGGAAAGTGGTCAATCTGTTAATATCTCGGAAGATGGCGAAGCGTTTGTGCAGCCACATCCTGAATGGACCTATAACTCCCGTTTACACAGTGCAGCAACAGATGCTGCGGACAATTTATTTAAAGCGATTGGTTTTGACTATTTTGGTCCATTTGATGGCCACGATGTAACACAACTCAGCCATGTTTTTGATGCATTGAAAAAGCGTAAAGGGCCACGCTTAGTTCATGTGTATACCAAAAAAGGCAAAGGCTTTGCACCAGCTGAAGCAGACCAAATTAAATACCATGCGATTAGCAAATTAGATGCACCCGCTTCAACAAGTACCGCACCGAAATATTCGGATATCTTCGGGCAATGGTTATGTGACGAGGCGGCTCAGGATAATCGTTTATTGGCAATCACCCCTGCGATGTGCGAAGGCTCAGGCATGGTCAAATTTGCTAAACAATATCCAGAGCGTTTCTTTGATGTCGCGATTGCTGAACAGCATGCTGTTACGCTTGCAGCAGGTATGGCATGTGAAGGGGTTAAGCCGGTTGTCGCTATTTATTCTACATTCCTGCAACGTGGTTATGATCAACTGATTCACGATGTAGCATTACAAAATTTAGATGTCACTTTTGGCATCGATCGTGCTGGTTTGGTGGGTGAAGATGGCCCGACACATGCCGGTGCATACGATTACGCCTTTATGCGTACCGTCCCGAATATGGTGATTATGGCACCTAAAGACGAAAATGAATGTCGTCAAATGTTGCATACTGCTTACCTTTATAAAGGTCCTGCCGCAGTTCGTTATCCGCGTGGTAATGGCCTGGGGGTTGAAATTCAACAGAATATGGTTGAACTTGAAATTGGGCGTGGCGAAATCTTGGCAAGTTTTAATATTCAGCAAGATGCAACAATTTCAATTTTAGCATTTGGTAGCCGTGTTCAGGCAGCGGTTGAGGCGGCTGAAGTATTGGCTGAAAAACTGGATGTTGCAGTTCGTGTGGTAAACATGCGTTTTGTAAAACCATTAGATACTCAGTTAATCGACCAAATTGCAGATTCAACTCATCTGTTTGTCACTGTTGAAGAACATGCGGTGATGGCCGGTGCGGGTAGTGCAGTGAATGAATATTTGGCGCAAGCTGGAATTGTTAAACCAATAATGAATTTAGGTTTATCTGATGAATTTATGCATCAGGCGACACACGGTCAAATGCTACAACAAGCTGGTCTTGATGCAGCAGGTATAGCAGCATCAACAGAACAATGCTGGTTAAAGCAGAGCAACAAAGCGGTTTGCTAATTTCTAATTTTTAGAAACATTTTTTACCTAAAAGCCCTTATATTTGATAAGATATAAGGGCTTTTATGCATTATTCTTTATCAGTATCTTCAAATTTGTAGTGGGTGTTCAATGGAACCTATGGTGGTTATGGCTGCGCGTGCGGCTCAATTAGTTGGTCAAGAGCTTTTAAAAGCGCATCAAAATCGTCATAAACTCGATCTACAAGTCGAAGAAAAAGGAATTGATGGTCCTGTAACGCGTGTTGACCGTTACTTGGAACAGTTGGCTATCGATACCCTACGTAAAAGCTATAAAAATCACAGCTTCCTTGGTGAGGAGTTTGGTCTACAAGAAGGTAAAGGTCACGACGCTGATTGGTGTTGGATCATTGACCCACTTGATGGCACTTTAAACTTCGTTCAAGGTGTTCCGCATTTCTGTATCTCTATCGCAGTTCAACATAAAGGTGTAACTCAACACGGTGTTATTTATGACCCTGTGAAAGATGAGTTGTTCTCTGCAAGTCGTGGCCGTGGCGCGATGATGAACCAACGCCGTATTCGTGTAAATGTAAAAGACAGCTTAGAAAATACTTTCCTTTCAGTGGGTCATGCGTATCGCAAAATTCGTAATGGTGAAGTGGTTTCTTATGCGAAAAATCATTTCAATTCATTGTTAAATGTAACTGAAGCGGGTGCGCAATATCGTCGTACGGGTTCAGCTGCATTGGATTTGGCTTATGTTGCGGCTGGCCGCTTTGATGGTTATTTCGAACTTGGTTTGAAACCATGGGACATCGCTGCAGGTGAGTTGATTGTGAAAGAAGCGGGCGGTACTGTGGTTGATGCGCGTGGTGGTAATGACTCTATGGAAAATGGTCAAGTACTTGCGTGTTCTATGAAAATGCTTAAACCATTAATGCAAGCTGTAGTTCCAGCTTGGGGTGAAGCTGCAAAATAATAGAACTCCAGATCGAGTTTATTGACGGAATAATGAAATAAAGCCCTCCATGAGAGGGCTTTATTTTGTCTAAATGGTCAAAAAAATACAGTCAAAGCCTTGTAACGAAAGGAAACTTACAAATAAATAATTTGAAGTTGACTAAAACAGGTGACATTTAAAAACTTTCTGCTATAATCGCCGAACGCACTAAATTTCGTTCATTACCTGAACATTCTCTTCTATCATTGTGTATGCGCGTCCGGTCCAAAGAGAGGACGATATTTCGCGCCCCACCCAATCGCTAAGCGATTCCTTCAGGTTGCGGCTGTAATCATGTGTGCGTTATACGCATCGTCGTTCTCGGATCGCCGCTGATTCTATATTTTCAGCGTTTATTGCTGTGCCGCTTTTTGCCGATGTCCATCTGAATTTATTATTTTTAATGGAGCACCCATTTTCCGGGTGAAATACTCTATGAGCAAAACTTTTGCTGATTTTCCTTTACATGAGTCGTTACAACTGGCACTACAAGGTTTAGGTTTTACTACACCAACTCCAGTGCAAGAACAATCTATTCCGGCTGCATTAGAAGGCAATGACCTTCTTGTATCAAGCCAAACAGGTTCTGGTAAAACAGCTGCATTCTTACTCCCAACTGTGAATGCTTTGGCTGAACAAGACACATTGATGTCTTTCAAAGAGCGCATGAAAGCGGTAACTGCACCGTCAATTCTTGTGCTTTGCCCAACACGTGAATTAGCTCAACAGGTGAGCCAAGACGCGATTGCTTTGGTACGTCACATGAAAGGTGTTCGTATTGCTGCGATCATGGGTGGTATGCCTTTCGGTAAGCAAATCCAACAGCTTAAAGGTGCACAAGTTGTTGTGGCGACTCCAGGTCGTTTACTTGACCTTGTTAACCGTCGTCAAATCAAATTAGACAACGTTGATGCGTTGATCGTTGACGAAGCTGACCGTATGCTTGACTTAGGTTTCTCTGAAGACCTTGAAGCAATCAGTGATTTAGCGGCGAACCGTAAACAAACATTGATGTTCTCTGCAACATTTGCTGGCCGTATTATTACGCTTGCAGAACGTATGATGAATGATCCAGTACGTATTGCAATTGAAACTGGTCACTCTACAAATACCGACATCACTCAGACTCTTCATTGGACTGATGGTTTCGAGCACAAGAAAAAATTATTAACACACTGGTTGAACGCTGAAGATGTAGACCAAGCTGTGGTATTTGCTTCAACTCAAGAAGATACTGATATGTTGGCTGAAGAGCTAGCTGAAGCAGGTCTTTCAGTTGTAGCACTTCACGGTGCAATGCCACAAACTGTACGTAACCGTCGTTTACGCAGCATCCGTGAAGGCCGTGCAAAAATCTTAGTTGCAACTGACGTTGCTGCACGTGGTCTTGACGTTCCAACAATTTCTCACGTAATTAACTTCGGTCTTCCAATGAAGAACGAAGACTATGTACACCGTATCGGTCGTACAGGTCGTGCGGGTCGTACAGGTAACGCGATTACATTAGCAACTTACCGTGAACGCGGTAAAATCCGTGCTTTAGAAGACTTCCTAGATGCACGCTTAAACGTATCTGAAATTGAAGGTCTTGAGCCATCTCCACCTCCTGCACGTGGTAGCCGTGATGGCGCTGGTCGCGGTCGTGGTCGTGACGGTGGTCGCGGTGGTCGCGGTGGTTTCGGTGGTGGTCGTCGTTTTGAAGGCGAAAGCAACTTCAAACGTCGCGAAGGCGGTGATGATCGTCCACGTCGTAGCTATGATGACAAACCACGTGGTGACCGTCCTTCATTCGGTGGCGAAGATCGTCCACGTCGTGATTTCGGTGATCGTCCACAACGTCGTGAAGGCGGTTTCGGTGATCGTCCACAACGTTCATTCGATGATCGTCCACCACGTCGCGAAGGCGGTTTCGGTGATCGTCCACAACGTTCGTTCGATGATCGTCCAAAGCGTGACTTCGGTGACCGTCCACAGCGTTCTTTCGATGATCGTCCAAAACGTGATTTCGGTGATCGTCCTCGTTCTAACGATGATAACCGTGGCAACCGTGTAGATTACAAACCACGTGAAAATGGTTTTGGTGATCGTCCAAAACGTAGCTTCGGTGAAGACCGTCCACGTCGTGAATTTAATGGCGACCGCCCACAACGTTCATTTGATGATCGTCCAAAGCGTTTCGGCGATGATCGTCCAAAACGTTTCGGTGATGATCGTCCAAAACGTTTCGGTGATGACAAGCCACGTGGCGAACGCACTTTTGGTGAAGATCGTCCACGCCGTAAATTCAATGACTAATTGAATTTCGAAAGAAATATCGAAAAAACTGGTGGAAACACCGGTTTTTTTTTATGGTTTTAAATTAGCTTTTTTATCGGAAAAATGTATACTTGATCAAACTTTATCTATTAAATGATAATTATGAATAGCAGCCATTTATCAAATTTGCGTACGGTCATGATCGAGGTGTTTATGCCTTATATCGGTTTAACATTATTGTTGTGTAATATTATTTACTATATCTACAATTATTTTAACTAAAGCATAGCGGCTTTTCTCAGCCAGTACATGTACAATTACTTATATAAAAATAATAACCAAATACCTGATGGAATGCAGGGAACTGTCTACATTCAAAGGTAACATTTTAAACATCAATCCTTTATAGTATGCATGCTGAAAAAAATGCAGGAAAATCCTCAGCTATGAATAATCAAACGTCTTCTCAGACTCAGGCACTGATTGAAGTGAAAAACCTGAGTTTTAAACGAGGGGAGCGCGTCATTTATGACAATGTCAGTTTAAAAATTCGTCGTGGTCAAATCACTGCAATTATGGGGCCTTCGGGCACTGGTAAAACGACTTTATTACGTCTGATTGGTGGTCAATTGACACCAGATCAGGGTGAAGTGCTGCTTGATGGTCAAGATATTGCAAAAATGTCACGTCATGAACTATTTGCTGCACGTGCGCGTATGGGCATGTTGTTTCAAAGTGGTGCGCTATTTACCGATATGTCAGTGTATGAAAATGTAGCTTTTCCTATTCGAGCGCATACCAAATTAGCGGAACATTTGATTGCTGAACTTGTCGCGCTGAAATTGGAATCTGTTGGTTTACGTGGCGCAGAACAAATGATGCCTTCAGAATTGTCTGGTGGTATGAATCGTCGTGTCGCTTTGGCGCGTGCCATTGCACTTGATCCAGAACTCATCATGTATGACGAGCCATTTGCAGGACAAGATCCGATTGTGATGGGTGTATTAACAAGATTAATTCGTTCATTGCGTGAAGCACTTGATTTAACAACAATTATTGTTTCACATGATGTTGCTGAAACCTTATCGATTGCTGATTACATTTATGTCGTCGCTGAAGGTAAAGTGCAGGGTGAAGGAACGCCGGAACAATTAAAAGCGCATGCTTCGCCATTTGTGAAGCAGTTCCTCACGGGTTCTGTTGAAGGACCGGTTGATTATCAATTTAGTCATAATCCGTATTTAAATCATGAGGTCCGTTCATGAATGCTATTGCCGCTTTAGGTAGACGCGTTATTGAACGTGTTCAAGGAATTGGCGTAGCAACGATTATGCTACTACAAATTCTATTTTCGATGCCAACATGGTTGGGTGTACGTTTATTCATATACCAGATGTACCGTGTCGGTGTGCTGTCGCTGTTGATTATTGTCGTGTCAGGCTTATTTATTGGTTCTGTACTCGGTTTGCAGATGTACAGCATTCTGTCGACCTTTGGTAGTGAGGCAATGTTGGGTACTGCAGTTGCATTGACCTTACTGCGTGAACTTGCACCTGTAGTTGCAGCTTTACTATTTGCTGGTCGTGCAGGTTCTGCATTAACAGCAGAAATTGGCTTAATGAAAGCCACTGAGCAATTGTCCAGTATGGAAATGATTGGTGTTGATCCACTAAAACGTGTGATTTCACCGCGCTTATGGGCAGGTGTTTTTAGTTTACCTATGCTCTCTGTGATCTTTGCCGCGGTGGGGATTATGGGCGGTAAATTGGTCGGTGTGGATTTTCTTGGTGCAGATGAAGGTTCATATTGGAGTGGCATCGAAAATAGTGTGCAATTCTATAAAGATGTCTTCAATGGCACCATCATTAAAAGTTTTGTATTTGCATTAATTTGTACTTGGATTGCGGTGTACCAAGGCTATGCCTGTGTCCCAACATCTGAAGGTATTGCAACGTCTACAACACGTACTGTGGTGTATTCGTCGTTGTGTGTTTTAGGATCAGATTTCGTGTTGACTGCGGTCATGTTCGGAGGTATTTAATGAAATCACGTACGAGTGAACTGGCCGTTGGTTTTTTTGTCATTCTGTTTGCGATCGCAATTTTCTTCTTGGCTATGCGTGTAAGTGGCTTAGTGGGCAATAACATTGAAGATAGTTATGAATTGACTGCCACGTTTGAAAATGTAAACGGTATTAAACCCCGTGCTAAAGTGACGCTAAGTGGTGTGAAAGTTGGACAGGTTGAATCATTAAAATTAGATCCTGTGACGCGTTTGGTGACGGCACACTTAATTATGGACGGCGCTTTAACCTCTTATAATGCTGAGCAATTAAAAGAAGTACAAAAGAATACTTTAGAAGAGCTACGTTACAGTTCGGATTATGAAGCAGCACCACCAGCGCAACAAAAAGAAATGGAACAGCAACTGATTGCTAACATGAAATCCATCACCAATATCGATGAAGATGCTTACATTATGGTAGCAACCAATGGTCTATTGGGTGAGAAATATTTGAAAATTGTACCAGGGGGTGGTGTGAACTTCCTCAAACGTGGTGATCAAATTGGCAACACGCAAGGTACGATGGAAATTGAAGATTTAGTGTCGAAATTTGTGACTGGTGGTGCAGGTAACAAATCAGACAATACAGCAGATACAGAAGAAAAAACTGCGCCTGCTGAAACAGCCGATGCAGAACCTGCATTTGTTGAATAATTTAGGAGAAGTGAAGTGAACACATTGTTAAAACATACGCTTACAGCAAGCATCTTATCTACAATGATGGCAGGTACAGCTTTTGCTGCGCCGAGCGAAGCACCACCTGCGTTTGTTAAGAAAGTGGCAGACGGCTTGATTTCTCGTTTAAAAGCAGATCATGCAAAATTACAAAATAACCCAGCTGGGGTTAAAGCGATCGTGCGTCAAAATCTTGACCCGTATATTGATTCGCAAGCATTCACACGTATTGTGATGGGTACTTATGCAACGAATCAATATAGCTCTGCGGCCCAACGTGCGCAGTTTGAACGTAATTTCCGTGAAACTTTAATTGAAAATTATGGTTCTGCATTTGCTAAGTTCAGTAATCAAACTTACACCATGCGTCCTTATAAAGCATCAACCAGTAAGAACCCTGTAGTGACTATTGATTTCAATAACAATGGTGAAAAAATTCCAGTGTCTTTCCAGTTGGCTGACAAAGGTTCACAATGGAAAATCCGTAACATCAACGTTTCAGGTATCGACCTTGGTTTGCAATTCCGTAACCAGTTCGCTGCGACTGTAAAACGTAATGGCGGTAATATTGATAAAGCAATTGCAAACTTTAAGCCAGATGCTGAAGCTGCAATTGACAAGAAAAAATAAGATAGGTGATGTGTGATTAAACTTCATCAACAAGAATTAGTGGTTTCAGGCAAAATCGACTATGACAATGCTCAAGCATATTATACCGATGGTCTGAAACTGATTCAGCAACAGCAGGCTTTTCCAATGGTGGTGAATCTGGCTGAATTGGAACATGGTAGTACTTTAGCACTCGCAGTATTGGTGCGTTGGCTTCGCCAAACACCGAATGCACAAGGACTACAGTTTAAAGCGGTTCCAATGAAAATGATGAAGATTATTCAAGCCTGTCATTTAGAACATGACTTGCAGATTATCTAAATAAAAAAAGCACCGAAAGGTGCTTTTTTTATTGCTTGAAAATAGGCTTTCACAAATAAGGTAAGTTTCTCTGGCTTCGCTTTGCAGCAATATCTCAAAGCTTGATCAAATCCATTTTTTCCAGCGGAAGTAAATCAGTGGGCCAATGAAGAAAGCCAATAAAATTAAGCTGACAATGATAAAACTGGTGGTGCCATGCGCAAAAGGCAGAACATCGGTATTCATCCCGTAGACACTTGCGACCAGCATTGGAGGTGCAAGCATGCTGGGTAATATCGAGAATCGACGAATGGTATCGTTCTGTTCAGTGTTAATGAATCCAGAGGTGGTATCCAATAGGAATCGGACCTTTTGGAATAAGAAGGCATCATGTTCTACTAAGGAACGAACATCTTCGCTTAACTCTCGAATATCCGCATCATAGATATGACTGCCTAAGGCACGTGGGCGCGATAAGAAGGTCAGAACACGACGTAAATCGATTAGACACAGCTGTGCTTTCCCCAACATATCTTCTAAATGCGCTAGGCGGGTAATCATGTCATCCAAATCTAAAATCATTTCACGATGACGGTTGTTAAGCACTTCTGTGGAATACTTTTCTAAGTCCTTGTGGATATCTTCTAAGATATCCGCAAGCTCATCCAACTTCGCTTCGAGTAAACCCAGCAAAATCCAAGTGGGATCTTTATAATCAATTTCGTAGTCATTGCGACGCGCACGGGCACGAAAAGCTCGAAATGCCACAAGCTTTTCGCCACGCAATGTAAACAAGCGTTCTTTATGTAAGATAAACGCAACCGTTTGAACTGTAGCTAAAGTGCCAGAGTTTTCTTCAGGTTCACCATCAACCTGATAGTTTTTATTTTTGGTTAAAAAATAGGTGCTGATGTGTAAAATGCCATCATCATCACGATAAAATCGTGCGCTTGAAGAAATGTCTTCGAGTGATTTTAAAGTTGGTAAGTTCTGATCATAGGCATCCATGATCCATTGCTGTTCTTCTTGAGACGGTGCAATCAGATCAAGCCAAACTAAATCCTGATGTAAATCAAAGTCACCATTAATGGTGACATCTTCCAGGCTACCGCGCTCTGTGGCATAAAAGGCTTCAAGCATGTTGTCTTTTCCCCTTGCGCAGTATGTAAAAATTGAATGGGTGTATTTTAGACAAGGATTTGAGGAAATACACTGTTCTAATGATTAATTTATGAAAAAATCTGTTTTGAAGTTGATTCTTTCAGCATCCCACTCTCAATATATTGGTGATTATAAATGAAATCGATCGCAATTTTCTGTGGTTCAGCACTCGGCGCTGATCCGATCTACCTACGTACCGCACAAAATGTGGGGCGTTGTTTGGCAGAGCAGGGCATAACCTTGGTGTATGGTGGCGGTCGTTCAGGACTTATGGGTGTGGTTGCAGACAGTGCTTTAGCTGCCGGTGGTCAGGTCATTGGCGTAATTCCTCAAGTGTTAGTGACAAAGGAATTAGCGCATCCCGGTTTAACTGAATTGCATGTGGTGGAAAATATGCAGCAGCGCAAAAGCAAAATGTCTGAATTGGCGGATGGTTTTGTGGCCATGCCAGGTGGTGTTGGAACATTGGAAGAAATCTTTGAGCAATGGACATGGGCGCAGCTCGGTATTCATTTGAAACCGTGTGCATTTTTAAATGTAGATGGTTTTTATGACGATTTATTGAAATTCCTGTCTCTTACGGCAGAAAAAGGTTTTACGCATTCGCGTTTTATTGATCATCTTGTGGTCGCGGAGCATATTGAAACTGTGGTTGAGCATTTTCGAAATTTTGTTGCTCCAGAGCCTAAATGGGGCATGGTTGAAAAACCTGAACTTGCGCTTGAACTGGAAAAATAAACAATGAATGTCATTACTGTAGCCGCAGCCATCATCTTGAATGAGCAAAATGAATTACTGGTAGTGCGTAAAAAGAACACAGAATTTTTTATGCAAGTGGGTGGCAAGCTTGAGCCGAATGAAGCACCTGAATTGACTATTGTGCGTGAAATCAAAGAAGAAATAAGTTGTGATGCTGAAATTGAGCAATTTGTAGGGCGTTTTGAAACGGCTGCCGCAAATGAAGAAAATCATTTACTAGTGAGCTATGTATATGTTATTCAGCTGCATGATGCACCACAGATTGATGCCGAAATTGCTGCAATGAAATGGGTGAGACTGGATGATGTTACGACCCAACTTGCACCATTAACGCGTGAAATTGTGATGCCGTGGGTAAAGCAACATTTAGTTGAGCTAAAACCAGCTGTCAGTATGATTTAAATTTTAGCTGCAGCAAGACAGGCAATATGAATCTGCTGGCAACCCATACTTTCAAGCTGTTCGGTTAATGCTTTAACAGAGCTGCCAGTGGTCACGACATCATCAATAATGAGGACTTTGCGATAACGCGTTTGAATGCGTGAATCTATTTTGAATTGTTGATGGATACCCTCTAAGCGTTCAACACGTGAAAGCCCTTTTTGAGCATGTTGGTGCTGTCGAATGATCGGTTGCCACACGGGAGTGTTTAACTGTCTGGCAAGCTGTTGTGCAATCAGTACAGATTGGTTAAAGCCACGTTCAACTAACCGTTCCTGTGAAATTGGCATCGGTACAATCGCTTGTACACGAGGTAGTTTTTTGCAAATTAAGCTGCCTGCCAAGAGTGTCTGAAATTGTAATTGTTGTTCATATTTGAATTGTTGAATAATACGATCCATTGGATAACGATATTCGCTGGCTGCAATAATATTGAGCTCCTGTCGATGAATCATCTCTTGGTTCCATGGTAGATTGCTCCAGCAGTCCTGACAGACACTGTGTCGGTGCGCAGGACTCAGTTGGCACAGCACACAAGGTGGCTTGCCAACCAGCTTGTGTAGTCCTTGCAATAGCATATTCATCTGAGTCTACACATAAGCATAACGAGGCGCTTCGGGAAGCCAGCGTTTTAGAAGTGCATCGGCTTGGCTTGGATAGTCATTTAAGACTTGCTGCGCGACATGATGTGCTTGACTAAGTAGATGATCATCACGCTCTAGCTTCGCGACACGAAATCCCATATCGCCCGTTTGTTTTGTGCCGAGTAGTTCACCAGGGCCACGAATTTCTAAATCTTTTTCCGCAATGATAAAGCCATCATTGGTTTCACGCATAATGCGTAAACGCTCTTGTCCATTTTGTGACAAGGGGTTTTTATACAGTAGGGCGCAAAAACTGGCTTTCGCACCTCGGCCTACACGCCCGCGTAACTGATGTAATTGAGAGAGACCTAAGCGTTCCGCATTTTCAATCACCATAATCGAGGCGTTTGGGACATCCACACCGACCTCAATCACAGTCGTGGCAATCAGTAGTTGGAGTTCATTATTTTTAAATTGCTGCATCACCGCTTGTTTTTCATCAGCTTTCATTTTGCCATGTACGAGGCCAATATTCAGCGTCGGAAAACGTTCTTTAATTTCATTAAAGGTGGCTTCTGCCGCTTGGGCATCCAAAGTTTCAGATTCTTCAACTAAAGTGCAGACCCAGTAAGCTTGTTTGCCGTCTGCGCAGTTGCTAGCAATACGTTGTAAAACTTCTTCACGTCGGTCGAGTGGAATGGTAACGGTTTGAATTGGTGTACGGCCGGGAGGGAGTTCATCAATCACTGACGTATCTAAGTCACCATAGGCAGACATTGCGAGTGTACGTGGAATTGGTGTTGCGGTCATCACCAGTTGATGTGGGGTCATCCCATTTAAGCCTTTATTTCGCAGTGCTAAACGTTGATCTACCCCGAAACGATGTTGTTCATCAATAATGACTAAACCGAGTTTGGCAAATTGCACATTTTCTTGGAATAGAGCGTGTGTGCCGACAACTAAATTGGCAGAACCATCTTGAATACTGAGTTCGGCAGCCGCACGTGCTTTACCTTTTTGTTTGCCTGATAGCCATGAAACCGTCAGTCCCAGAGGCTCGAACCACTTTTTGAAATTGAGATAATGCTGTTCAGCCAAAATTTCAGTCGGTGCCATCATCGCTACTTGCCAGCCTTCTTCAAGGGCATGACAGGCAGCAACACCTGCGACCAGTGTTTTACCCGCCCCAACATCACCTTGTACCAAGCGCAGCATTGGTTTGTTTTTTTTCAAATCAACCACAATTTCTTTAGATACGCGCTTTTGAGCACCGGTCATTTCAAAGGGTAGCGTACCGAGTAATTGTTTAGCAAAATTCTTACTTGGACTAAATGAAGGTGCTTCAATTTGTTGAATATAGGCACGGCGGCTAAGTAAGCTGACTTGATGGGCAACCAATTCTTCAAAAATCAGACGTTGCTGTGCAGGGTGGGAGCCTTGGCTGAGTTGTAGCATATTGGCATCTACTGGTGGATGGTGGATATAGTCTAAAGCCTGTTTGAGGGCGAAACCATTGGTGAATTTTTGTGGTAATAATTCGGGCAGATCATCACTATAATGAGTTAATGCCTGTTTAACATATTCACGTAGTTTGGGTTGGGTCAAACCTTCAGTTGCAGGGTAAATGGCTGTGAGCTGAGTTTGTGGAAGCGGGGTATGTTCACTAATCACTTGCAGTTCAGGGTGATACATTTCTAAGCCACGCGCACCGACACGCACTTCACCAAAAATACGTAAACGGTTGCCAGGTTTGACACGATCTGTAATGCCTTTATAAATATGATAAAAGCGCATGGTGATTTTGCCAAAATCGTCGTCCAGTATTGCTGCCATTGACTTACGTTTACCTGGTGGGAAGTCGATATTTTTCACCGTACCTTCAAGTAAATAGCTGCGCCCGACAGTTAATTGGTTCATTGGAATGATCGTGCTACGATCTTCATAGTCGCGTGGTAGATGAAACAGCAGATCATCTGTAGTGAAAATATTGAGTTTTTCAAGTAATGTGGCAGAGGCCGCTCCGACCCCTTGCAACTGATGAACTGCAGCCATGTCCCCTCAACTTTGTCCGTGATTTGGTGCTAAATGCATATTTTATTTATAGGTTATGGTAAAACATCTCAGCGGCTTGCTAAACAGTTATTTCCGTATGGCCACCAAATTACCACAATTAGTCAGAGTGCAAAAACAGATTCATTTGCGACACATCTGCTTCAAGATGTTCATGCCTTAAATTTGCAGCAACTTGCGCCTATTGATGCTGCGTATGTATTGCTTGCACCGCCTGAAAGTTCCGTCGCCGCGTATCAGTGGACGTATGTCGATTCCGTGCAGCCGATTGTTGCCGCTTTGGCATCACACCCAATAAAACGCATTATCGTGGTGTCTTCAACCCGTGTATATGGTGAAAATGCAGGGGAGAAGATTGATGATAATTCAGCAACGCTGCCAAGTGATGAACAAGGTCATTTATTGTTAGAAATGGAACGCTTATATCAAGCAGCCTATCCTGAAGTCTGTGTCATCGTACGTCCTACAGGGATTTATACTGGCTCAAGAGCAAGAATGCAAAAATTGGCTGAAACGACACATCATTATCCGAATGTGCATTGGTCGAACAGAATTCATATAGATGATTTAGTCGGCTTTTTGGCATTTTTACTTCACGTGGAACATACAGAAAAATCATATATTTGTAGCAATAATTTGCCGCATCCCTTACATGAAAGAATACGCGAAATGCAAAGAGCCATGCATTTACCTGAATTAGTCTTAGACAGCCAACGGCAAACGGGGAAAAGGATCTTTGCAGAGCGAATGCAACAGAGTGGATTTAGGTTGCAGCATGACGAATGTTGAGAGTCATCAATAAAAAGAGTTTCTATTCCTTTTAAATATAATGGGCGTTATACAAAAAATTTCCTCAATCTAAAACTAAAGAATGTACTTTCTCGGAAACAAAAAAATAAGGGGTAGTTTTTTAAACTTGCCCCTTATATTTAACATTCTCCCAAAGCCAAATTTGACTCAAGAGAAGAGTTATAACGTTTATTTCTTTTTACGTTTCAGACGTTTTTTCGCTTGTTCGGCTGCAACTTTATCTAATGCTTCTTTCAGTTCATCATCACTAAAGGTGGTGATGTGCTGCAACATTTGTAAAGTGACATCATCCAATACAAGGTTGGCGTATTGAGCAACGTTTTGGAAGTTTTCATCAAATACGATGGCATTGTCTTCGTTGGTGCTGATGTAACCTTGTTGCGTTAATACTTTAATAAAGCTTTGAAACAAGGCTTTATCGAAGAATTCAGGTGAGTTGAACTCATATAACACAGATAAGCGCTGACCGACCAAATGGCTTAATTCTTCAACTTGACGTGTAGAAATGTTGCCTGAACCACGTTGAGTGATTAAGGCCAAAGTCATGTAATAACGCTCGAGACTTTGCATCACTGGTGCAGCCAATACCACCAATTGATTATGTTGTTCAGAGTTTGGTGCAGATGAAACTAAGTTGCCTTCAGCATCTTCACTAATCAGTTTTGCTTGAATCAATGCTTCAGCATAAGCACAGATTTGATCTTTTAGCTCCTCATCTTTCCATTTCAGGAATAATTCTGCTTTTAAGAATGGATACAGTGTGCGAATCACATTGATTAAATCGCCGCGACGAATCGAACCATTATGTTCAACCAATGCAGCAATTAATGATGGCAGAATAAACGCATGCAAAATGTTGTTACGGAAATAGGTCAATAAAATCGCCTGATTATCCGCAATGGCAATAATGTCACCTAAGACATGATTGACGCGTTTAATCAGTTTCAGTTTTAGACCATAGGCAATGATTTCTTTACCTGACAATGGCGTAACTTCCATACGGCTGTCGTATGGTAAGGCAGTCAAAAGGTCACGATAAGTATCTAGCTGCTTAATACAGATTGCTTCATCTAAAGTATGTTTAGATGTCGCTAATAAAATCAGTGATAACAATGAGACTGGGTTAATCACAGCAGCACGGTTAATGTTCTCTAAAATGGCATGCGCAGAACTGTTGATTGCATTTGAGACTTCTTGCGGAATTGGATCGTCATTTTTTTCTATTTTGATATTTTCAGCATGGTGTTGCTTTAACATATCATCTAAGAAAACGGGTTCACCAAAGTTCAAATGGACTTTACCGAAGATGCGTTCAATCTTACGTAGAGTCTTCATAATGCCAAGAATAGATTCGCCTTCTTTCGGCTTACCATTCATTTCACCCACATACGTTGCACCTTCCATCAAGCGTTCATAACCAATGTATGTTGGTAAGAATACAATTGGCTTGGCTGGATTACGCAAATGGCTGTGTACGGTCATTGCAAGCATGCCAGTTTTTGGCGGAAGCAAGCGACCTGTACGTGAACGGCCACCTTCAATAAAGTATTCCAAAGGTGTGTTACGTGACAAAATGCTATACAAATATTCTTTAAATACCGTGGTGTATAAGCCATTACCGCGGAAACTACGGCGAATAAAGAATGCACCGCCACCACGTAAGATTTGACCCACAAAAGGCATGTTAAGGTTATCACCTGCAGCGATGTACGGCACCATCAAGCCACGTTTATAAATCACATATGATAAGAGTAAGTAATCGATATGGCTGCGGTGACAAGGGGTGTAAACAATTTCATAGTCTTTAGCCAGTTCACGCACAGTGCTGAAGTTATGCACTTCAACACCGTCATAGAGCTGCGTCCACAGACGCGTTAAAGCTAAATCTGCAAAACGAACTGTAGAAGCTGAATAGTCAGATACGATTTCATTTAAGTAGCCAATTGCACGGCGTTCTGCTTCGACCATGCTAATTTTGCTGCGAATGCTTTCACGACGAATGGCATCTTGCACATCAGAGGATTTAATCAAGCCGTGCATGACATTACGACGGTCAGATAAATCAGGGCCAAGTACCACTTCACGTTGCGCATCTAAATAGTCATTTAAAGTGCTAATGATGTAGGTTGCAGGCGATAAGTTTGGATGTGTGGTTTTTGCATAGTCAATCAAACGACGTAAAGACTGTGGTTCATGAAATTCTAAATAAGATTGTCGACCATGCAGACCAATATTCACCAACTGCTTAACTTTGCTTGGGGTAGACCAAGTATCGGTAAAGAGTAGTTTGAACCATGAGTCTTCTTTGTCTGGCTCGCGGCCCCAAAGTACGGTCACAGGAATGAGTTCAATATCCAATTCTGGATCTTTGTCCAGTACATCAATCAAACGCAGCAAACGAGGTGGGAATGCATGTGGAGGTGGGTTTAACAGATTGTCTTCATCATGATGTTGTAAAAACACCACAGACGCTTTTTCTGTATGTGATCCGGTCACCAACGGGTCAAGTGCAGGATGTAGTTTTAATCGACGAGTTTCACCATCAACGATCAAAGCATTACTGCGAGAGTGATTTTGTAGAACGTAACAGCTAATTTTTTTTGTCTGTACGTCGGCATTTGCATCGGGTTCTGTCACTACAGGTTCAACGGGAACTTCGCCTAAAACATGCGGTGTTACCACGAGGTCAAGCAGTTTACTTGAAAGCTTCCGATACATTTGACCAAAGCCGCTCTTGGACATACACACTCCTACTTTTAATGACCAAAACCACAGAAATTCTGAGGGGTATCTATTTTGCGTAATTGTAATAAAAAACAGTATGTCATTTTCTGACAATTTGCATGGATATTGTAAGATTTTATCGTTAAAAAACGTATTTTTAGCAGATAAATTACATCATCTATGTGACACAGCAGTCAGTCAATCTTTAGGGTTTTAGTCAGATTTTATGGCAAAATGAAGCAAAATGGAAAACATCCACAGATTTTGCCGACTTAGGTAATTCCGAATTATAGATAGGTTTGTTATGAATGCCTTAACACAAGAGTTGGTTGATTTACTCAGCCTTGAAAAACTGGAAGAAAATATATTTCGTGGGCAAAGCCGTAATTTGGTTGGCAAGCGTGTTTTTGGTGGACAGGTATTAGGTCAGGCTTTACGTGCCGCATCTTACACCACAGATCGTCCGGCACATTCTCTACATGCCTATTTCCTTTTTGGTGGTGATATTAACGCGCCGATCATTTATGAAGTGGATCGGATTCGTGACGGTCGTAGTTTTGTGAGTCGCCAAGTTCGCGCGATTCAACATGGAAAAACAATTTTCATGTGTATGGTGTCTTTTGCTGACTATGAAGCGGGCTTAAGCTACCAAATTTCTGAACCTGAATATCCTGCGGTGGATCAGCTCAAAAATGAGGCTGAACTGAAAAAAATGATGGTGGAATTTGTGCCGGAAAATGTGCGTGCCAGCTTCATGCGTGACCGCCATGTTGAGATTCGTCCTATTAATCCAAGCAATCCGTACCAACCACAGCCAGAAGCGCCAAGCTATGCACATTATTTGCGTACACATGATGCGATTGCACCCGAAGTGGACGAGATTTCTTTACACCAAGCAATTGCAGCATTCTATTCAGACTTTACCTTGATGACGACGGCTTTACGCCCACATGGTTTAAGTTACCTGTCACCAAGTTTGCAGTGTGCCAGCATTGATCATGCAATGTATTTCCATAAACCATTCCGTGTGGATGACTGGATGTTATATGACATGGATGCAACAGTAAGTGCGAGTTCACGCGGTTTGAACTTTGGTCGGATGTGGCAAAATGGTGAATTAGTATGTAGCACGACGCAAGAAGGTTTGATTCGCTTACGTGAAATAGAAACCCAATAATCTAATATGTGTATCAAAAAGCCGAATCTTGTGATTCGGCTTTTTTACTTTTATATGCTTAGTGGCAATGTGGAAGCTCTGAAGGGGAATGTTTATGGCAACCTTGTTTGGTGCTTGTGCCTGAAGAGTGTGCATAAACTGTAGAGATGCTACAAATAAGTGCAGAAAGTAATAAAATTCTTTTCATAAGTGTACCGTTTTGACCCATTGTTAAAATTTATATGCACTGAACTAGCACGATGCATGCCACATCAAATAAATACATCTAAAATGCTGTTGAGCCTTTGCAGCATTATTGCAGAGTATGTGACAAAAAATTCCTCGATTCTCTATAGTCTGCGTGGCATAGTGCCTACACAGAAATCATGATAAAAGCATGCAGAATGAGCTTAAATACACAGATTTTATTGGCTGCAATATTAGGTGTAGCTTTTGGTTTTATTTTAAACCTATTTCCTGAAACCCAATTTTTGAGTGCCAGTCTCTATGGGCTGGGTATTGCCAGCAGTATTTTTATTGGCTTGCTGAAAATGCTTTTAGTGCCACTGATCTTCAGTTCAATTGTGGTGGGCGTGTCTAACCTACAAGCGGGTGGTCAACTGAGCCGCACCTGGAAAATCACCTTGGCTTGCTGCGTGACTACCACGACCTTAGCACTGATCTTGGGGCTTGCTTGTGCACATCTGTTTAAAGTGGGGCAGGGTGTGGACATTGTGATGTTCCAGGATGCAATGAATCAACACCAAACGCCAGATACATTGACTCCAGGTTCGTTCTTTACCAATTTTATTCAAAATACCTTAATCAATCCGTTTAAAGCTTTTAGTGAAGGCAATGTGTTGGCTGTGGTGGTGTTTTCGCTGTTTTTGGGTGTGGCCTTGGTCAAGGGTGGTGAGAAGTTTCGTAGTGTGCGGAAGTTAAGCCAACAGTTTTTTGACATCATGATGATGATGATTGGCTGGGTAATGAAACTTGCGCCGATTGGTATTTTTGCTTTGCTGGCAAAATTAATTGCTACTGAAGACATTTCTGTGCTGAGCCGTTTAGCGGAATTTGCAGCCGTTGTCACTGGGACGACCATTTTTCATGGTGTCGTGGTATTGCCTTTATTGTTGTGGATTTTTGGCAAAATGAATCCAATCACCTTTTTTAAAGGGACACGCGCAGCACTGATTACTGCCTTTGCTACCAGCTCAAGTTCGGCAACGATGCCTTTGTCCATGAAGTGTGCGCAGGAAAATTTAGGTGTGCGTCCACAAACTGTGGGTTTTGTCATTCCTTTAGGAACACAACTGAACATGGATGGCACTGCATTGTATGAAGCAGCTGCCGCTTTATTTATTGCGAACTTAATGGGCTTGGACTTAACACTCGGGCAGCAGCTCATCGTATGTGCAACCGCGATGATCGCTTCTTTAGGTGCACCGGGTATTCCAAGTGCAGGGATGGTCACCATGATTATGGTTTTACAATCGGTGGGCTTGCCGGCAGAAGCGATCGCAATTTTACTCCCGATTGACCGTCTATTAGATACGGTTCGGACAGTGGTGAATGTTCAAGGTGATATGATGATTAGTGTTGTTGTTGATCGTCATACGCGTGATCTAGACATGCCTATTCATTCAAATTAAATCTGGGTTATACGCAATTTCCCATAAATGACCATCTAAATCCTGAAAATAACCTGCATAGCCACCGTAAAAAGTGGTCTGTGCGGGTTTAACGATCCTTGCACCTGCATTTTCAGCTTGACGCATGACTTGATCGACCATGGACTTACTTTCTACATTATGTGCAAGAGAAATTTGGGTTGGACAAAACTGGTTAGCGGCTAAGCCAGTGTCTCTGCTTAAGCTTTGCTGTGGCCAAAGTGCAAGTTTCAAGTTGTTTTGCAAATCAAAGAACGCGACGGCACAATTTTCATATTCAGTGCCTATCTTAAAGTGAAAGAGGACTCCACCCGACAGTCAGGGTGGAGGTGAATTTCAAAGATTTTAACCTTGTTGGTTTTCAATGTATTTTTTAATAATATCCAAAGGTGCGCCACCACAAGACCCTGC
>NZ_VPDH01000050.1:0-30678 GCF_013417785.1 Acinetobacter sp. YH12227
TATCGGTGGAAACAGTTCTAAAATTCATTTGGTAGTTGATTCTCATGGGAACCCTGTTCAGTTTTTGATAGAGGATGGTACGACCCATGATGTAAAAGTGGCACCGAAATTAATTAATAGCATAGACCTGAATGAGACAGAAATTCTCTGTGCCGATAAGGGGTATGACTCTGAATCCTTGAGAGAACAGATAGAAAAAACGGGGACTCAAGCTAATATTCCCAAGAAATCCAATACGCTTTCAAATAATGATCATGTGGATTGGTATTTTTATAAAATCAGGCACTTAATTGAGAATGCCTTTGCTAGATTAAAGCAATTTAGAGGAATTGCCACACGCTATGACAAGCTAAAGCAAAGCTATGAAAATTCTGTTGCCTTAGCTTGTATCTTTATTTGGCTACCATTATGAAATGTCAACAGACCCTAATATTTTCAATAGTTGTATGTGTGTTTGGATGAAAAATAAACGAATAATCTAATCTTTTAGTCGTAGATGACTGTTTTTTTAACAGGAAGATGAATTTTTCGGCGCTTTATGGGTAGTTTAATATTTAGAAAAATAACTTTATGTTTTTGTTTTTAATCAATAAAACCAACTGAAATTATAGGATTTAACTATAGTCATAAATAAAATAAGTATTGGCATGAAAAGCTGAAAATCTTGATTCTAAAGCGGTTTAAAGATAGATGCGTTTTATGTGAAGGACGGTCAGCAAAGCCGATTGCAGATGCTGAACCGAGGCAACTTCTAATTCCTGTCACAGCGCTATAAGTCCATTTTTTGCAGTTTAAGGAAACATTGATGTCGAATTCTGCTGTTGTTGAATCAGTTGCGCAAGCTTTACGTAACGCTGAATTATCTCAAGCTGCGATTGCACCTATTCGCCCACAACTTGGTGGTGAAAGTGCAGATGTAGATATCGCTTATGCCGTTCAGGAAGAAAATACCAAACGTGCACTTGCTGAAGGTCGCCGTTTAGTGGGCCGTAAAATTGGTTTAACGTCTAAAGTTGTTCAAGCGCAGCTTGGTGTGGATCAACCGGATTTCGGTATGTTGTTCGCAGACATGGCTTATGGCGATGGTGAAGAAATCCCAGCAGGTCTACTTATTCAACCGAAGGTTGAAGCAGAAATTGCATTGGTGATTAACCAAGACTTGACCAAAGATAAACACACCTATGCAGACATTATCAGCGCAACAGAATATGCGTTGCCTGCCATTGAAGTTGTGGATAGCCGTATTGAAAACTGGAAAATCTCTTTGATTGATACAGTTGCTGACAATGCTTCATCAGCAGGTTTTGTATTGGGTTCAAAGCCTGTAAAACTTGAAAACCTTGATCTTGTGAACTGCAAAATGATCATGACACGTGGCGAAGAAGTTGTGTCTCAAGGCGTGGGTAAAGCATGTCTTGCAAACCCAATGAATGCTGCGGTTTGGCTTGCAGATGAAATGGTACGTCGTGGTCGTCCATTACTTGCAGGTGACATCATTTTAACAGGTGCGCTAGGGCCAATGGTTGTGGCAAACCCAGGCGATGAATTCAAAGTTGAAATTGAAGGCTTCGGCTCTGTAACAGCTGCTTTCGCTGCTGAATAATCCCAGATTCAAAGAGAGTACATTCATGAAAAAGATTAAATGTGCAATGATCGGTCCAGGTAACATCGGTACTGATTTGCTTTACAAATTACAACGTAGCGAATGGTTAGAGCCAGTTTGGATGGTGGGTATTGATCCTACTTCTGAAGGTCTTGCTCGTGCTGCGAAAATGGGTTTGAAAACCACTGCTGAAGGCGTAGATGGTCTTCTTCCTCACGTTCTTGAAGATGACATCAAAATTGCATTCGATGCAACGTCTGCATATGTACATGCTGAAAACAGCCGCAAGTTAAACGAACTTGGCGTGTTAATGATTGACTTAACACCTGCAGCGATTGGTCCATTCTGCGTACCACCAGTAAACCTTGAAGCACTTTTGTCTGCTGGTGAAGTGCCAAACGTGAACATGGTGACATGTGGTGGTCAGGCAACGATTCCTATGGTTGCTGCGGTATCTCGCGTTCAGCCTGTTGAGTATGGTGAAATCATTGCAACTGTATCGACTAAATCTGTCGGTCCAGGTACACGTAAAAACATCGACGAATTCACGCGTACAACAGCGGGTGCAATCGAGAAAGTTGGTGGTGCAAAAGCTGGTAAAGCAATCATCATCATCAACCCGGCTGAGCCACCACTGATGATGCGTGACACTGTTCACTGTCTAGTAGAAGGCGAGCCGGATCAAGCAGCGATCATTGAATCTGTTCACGCGATGATCCTCGAGGTTCAAAAATACGTACCAGGTTACAAACTTGTAAATGGTCCAGTATTTGATGGCAACCGTGTTTCTATTTACTTAGAAGTTGAAGGTCTTGGCGATTTCCTACCGAAATATGCAGGTAACCTCGACATCATGACAGCAGCAGCTGCACGTACTGCAGAAATGTTTGCAGAACACGTTTTCAATAAAGAAGAAGCTTAAGGAGCAACCTCATGTCTAAGATTATTGTTCATGATATGACTTTACGTGATGGTATGCACCCACAGCGCCATCAAACCACTGTTGAGCAAATGATTGCGATTTCAACAGCACTTGATGATGCAGGCGTACCTTTAATTGAAGTCACGCACGGTGACGGCCTTGGCGGTTCATCCGTCAACTACGGTTTTGCTGCTGCGACTGACGAAGAATATTTAACAGCTGTTGTACCACGTATGAAGAATGCAAAAATTTCTGCATTACTTCTACCTGGTATCGGTACGGTTGACCATTTAAAAATGGCGCATGAAATTGGTGTTTCTACTATTCGTGTTGCAACGCACTGTACAGAAGCGGATTGCTCAGAACAGCACATCACTGCTGCGCGTAAGTTAGACATGGACACAGTGGGCTTCCTAATGCTTGCTCACATGGCGACTCCTGAAAAACTGCTTGAAGAAGCAAACAAGATGGTGTCTTACGGTGCAAACTGTATCTATGTCACTGACTCAGCAGGCTATATGCTTCCTCAAGATGTCATCGATCGTGTTGGTCATTTACGTCAACACTTGGACCCAAGCATTGAGCTCGGTTTCCACGGTCATCACAACTTAGGTATGGGTGTTTCTAACACTGTTGCTGCGGTTCAAGCTGGTGCAGTACGTGTCGATTTAGCATCTGCTGGTCTTGGTGCGGGTGCAGGTAACACGCCACTTGAATTGTTCATTGCAGTTGCTAACCGTATGGGTATGGACACTGGCGTTGATTTGTTCAAAGTACAAGACGTTGCTGAAGATCTTGTGATTCCAATGATGCACAACCCAATTCGTGCAGACCGTGATGCGGCAACTTTAGGTTATGCAGGTGTTTACTCATCATTCCTATTGTTTGCTAAACGTGCTGAAGCTAAATATGGCGTTTCTGCGCGTGAAATCCTCATGGAGCTTGGTCGCCGTGGTACAGTTGGTGGACAAGAAGACATGATTGAAGATTTAGCGTTGACAATGTCTAAAGCTAAAGAAGCAAATGCTTAATTTGATTTAAGTATCTGTTTAAAAAGGCGCCCAAAAGGGCGCTTTTTTTATAGCTCTTAGCAACCGCATTGAAATTTGCGATCGAGGATGATGTGTAGGTGAATTTTAATATTATTGTCAGTATGAAGTTGGGTCTGTTCATTATGCGCTCACGGTTCATTTCATTTTAAGCACTAAGCTTAAATAACATATTGAAAAAATTATGAAAAACAGCATTAAATTAAATTTAAGCCAGATATTAAGTATTTGATATTTATATAATAAATATATGATGTGATTGTTTTATCTTATAATTTAAATGAGGATGAATCTCAGATAACCATTTTGATTAAACTTAAAAGCAATTAATAACTGACTTGTAATTGCATATAAAATAAAAAAAAGAATTTTGATTTAATAAAACAGGCATTTAATTAAATCGCTTGGTACAAACAGTGAAAATGACTTATTGCTTAAATATCTAAAGAAAAATAGTCACTTTGAGTAAAACAGTCCTAAGAGTAGAGCTTTGGCTGAAACCTTAATACTGTAGTCGGATTTTTAAAAAGAGCATTGTTTAGCATGATGGTGCCATAGCTTAATTTGATTACTGGGAAATAAGCCATGCGTCGTCAAAATTTATGGATAGCAATTCTTGCTGCGACAGCAACATTAGGAACTTCTGCAACTTATGCAGATTTTGTTGACGATAGCCAAGTGCAATTAAAATTTAAAAACTTCTATCTTGATCGCCAAATCAAAGAAAATCCTGCAGCGAACTGGGGTTCATGGTCGCAAGGGATCACTTTGGATGCGAAGTCAGGTTACCAAGATATTGGTGCTGGCATTCAAGTAGGTGCAGATCTTTTGGTACAACATGCATTCAAATTGAATGCGCGTGATAAAAATCCAGACTGGATTTTGCCGCATGATGGCAAAGAATCAAAAGATAATTTTGGGAAGGTTGGTGCGACATTAAAAGCCAAAGTATCTCAAACTGAATTGAAAGTAGGTGAATTATTACCTGTTTCTCCAGTTTTAGTTTTCGATCCATCACGTCAGTTGTTGACGACTTATAGTGGTGCATGGTTGGAGTCGAAAGAGCTTAAAGATACTAAACTCACTCTGGCTTATATTGATGGTATTAACAACCGTTATGATAACCAGTTCCGTGACTTAACTTTATTTGCTCCAGGTAAAACTTTGCCGGATGGTGTTTCAAAAGGACATTATGATTTAGGTCCTGAATCGGATGGCATGTGGATTGCAGGTGTAGACCATCAGCTTACTAAAGAAGTAGGTGCGAGCTACTGGTATGCCGATGTTCAAGACATTTACCAGCAGCATTATCTGGGTGTGAGTTACAAAATCGGGTTAGGTGAAAAAACCAAATTAGATAGTCATGTGCGTTATTTCAATAACTCCGAATCTGGCGATAAATTATATGGTGAGATCGACAACCAGGCATTATCGGTAGCTGCAAAAATCAATCATGGTACGCATACGGTCGGTGTGGGTTATCAGCAAATGTTTGGTGACAGTGCATTCCCGACATTGGGAGGCTGGGTGCCACAGCCTTATTTGGCAAACTGGGGAGTCGCAACTTTCACAGCACCGGAAGAAAAGTCATGGCATGTGTCTTATGGTTATGACTTTTCTGAAGTCGGCTTGAAGGGACTAAATGCAACAGCGATTTATTTCAAAGGCTATGATCAGCAAGGTACCGGAGCATATCAAGGTCAGAACTTCAATACGGATGAAGTGAATGCAATCGTCAATTACACTGTGCCAGAAGGTAAATTAAAAGGTTTAGGCGTACAGGGCATGTATATTGATGTGAATTTTGCAAATCCAGCAAAACCAGACCTTCAGGAATACCGTGTAGCAACCACTTATACCTATAAGTTCTAATTCTGCTGCCTTGATCAAGAGCGCTATCCGGTGTAGCGCTGTTTTTCTATCTGCACATAAACTAAATCCTGAAAATAAATAAGGATTTTGATATTAAAATAACCATATAAAACATAAACTTAAATTATATTTATTTTGTAGTGTGCAATCGTAATTTTGTATCAGTTGACCCGTCTTGAGCGGTTAAGATAAGGATGTAAAAAAGTCATTTTAATGAGTCAACTTGACGTCGAATTCTTGAAAAGAGAGGGACACGCAAGCGAAAGACTGTAAGAGGAAGTAATATGAGCACTGTTCAAATCCCTGACTATCAAACAGATCCGTTCTTTGGCTTGGAAGACAAATGGATTGAAACTGCTGAAGGTGAGTTGACCCATTACCACGAAATTGGTGAAGGTACGCCTATTCTATTTTTACACGGTTCAGGCACAGGTGTATCTGCTGCGGCAAACTGGTGGTTAAACCTGCCACAAATTGGTGAGCAAGCACGTTGCATCGCGATTGATACCATTGGTTATGGCCAAACTGTGGTTGCGCCAAACACTGAATATGGTATTCGTGCCTGGGTGGACCATGCGATCCGTACGCTAGATGCTTTGGGTATCGAAAAAACCTGGTTAGTGGGTAACTCTTTAGGTGGCTGGTTGGCATTCCAAATGGCGCTTGACTATCCAGAGCGTATTTTGGGTATCGTTTCTATGGGTACAGGTGGTGCGAAACAAACTGCAGCACTTAAAGCACATGCAAACCCAGTATTAACTGAAGAAGGGATCAAGAAAACTTTGTCTATGTTTGTTGTAAACAAAGACTTGATTACTGATGAATTAGTAAAAGTACGTTTCGCTTCTGCTGCAAATGACTATGCATCAAATCGTTTGATGGATGTTGTTGGCGCACGCGACCGTGACCGTTTCGAATTCCCATTAGATTTCGAAAAAATGAAAGACATTACTGTGCCAGTATTGTTGATTCACGGTGTACAAGACGTGGTGATTCCTGTATCTCGTACTTGGGATATTTTGAATACCGTTCCTCATGCTGATGCGCATATTTTCAGCCAATGTGGCCACTGGTCTCAAGTTGAAAAAGCAGAAGAATTCAACACCGTGATTAAAGATTATTTAAAAGCGCGTGGTGTGTAATTTCTTGTCACTGACATGAAATTCAAAAAAAGGATGGTTTTGCCATCCTTTTTTTATATAAATCTTTTGACAGAAATACTTTAAATGAGTATTATTCTCATTAATAGGTGTCAAAATAAGTCTCATGTATTGAGAAAAGTATGAAAATTAATCCATATAAATAGTAGGGAATATGGTTTTACTTATTAGACTTAAGTTGTAAAACGGCATTTTTTAGCTAAGTTTATAAATATCAAAACTAAAATTTATAAGTTATTTCCCATAAACACACTTTCACTGATAGATAAAAAGCGTCAATTAAAAGCTTTGAACGATTAAAAATAAGGCTAAATTGGACAAAAAAAAGCACCATTATTCATTTTAAAAATAATGGTGCAGTTTTTTCATTTTTTGATTTGATGAAAATTAACGCTGTTCGCGATTAATATCCAAGTAAAAAACTTTGGTTAATAGCTCAAGGAACTTATCTACTGCGACTGAAGTCGAATTTTTACGGTAGCTTACGTACAAATCGAGGTAGGGTAATTCGACATCTAATGGGCGAATCACCGTGTTATTCATGGTCAATGGTGCGATATAACCAGGTAGAATTGTGCAGCCTAAACCCATACCAATTGAGTTGATATTAAACAAAATATTGTCGGCTTTTTGAACAATATTGAATTGAATACCATGTGCGGCAGCGAAGCCTAAAATTACTTCGTGCAATGTGCCTGATTGCTCACGTGCAGGGATAATAAAATCGATCCCGTTTAAGGCTTTTACAGGGATACGTTCATACTTCGCTAAAGGGTGATCTTTTGGCAAAATAAAGATTAAAGGTTCACGTAATACAAACTGGCTTTCCACTTCATCATTGTGGAAGTTGTTACGTGTAAAAGTGATGTCTAGTTCACCTTTTTGTAGCAGTTTCATCTGCTCAAGGTTGTTTAAACTCAATAATTCAATCTTTAACTCAGGGTTTTGTACACGCAGATTTGGCAGTACATAAGGAAAGATTTTCATCTCAGCTACAGGCACAAAACCAATGCGCAACATCTGTTGTTTAGCTTGCGAAACCTGACGTGCCATGGCTACAGCCTTGTTTGCTTGAGCAAGTGTCAAACGTGCTTGTTCAAGAAATACGGCACCTTCTTCTGTGAGTTCAACTTTACGTTTAGTACGGTGTAAAAGTCGAACGCCGACATCTTCCTCAAGGTCTTTGATTTGCTGACTTAAAGAGGGTTGAGCGGTATAAAGTTTCAACGCAGCTTTACTGAAATTGAGTTCTTCAGCAACGGTAATGAAGTATCGTAGGTGTCGTAATTCCATAAAATTCAGCCCGTAGAGTAATCCAAAAAATGTCTTACTATTAAGTTGATTCAGTATAATCTATAAACAACTATTGCGTGTAGATTATTTTGCCATTCAGCAAATAAATGGTCTTGGTCAGCTGAAAACGGTTTGTCTATAAAAAAATCCTACCGTAATAATCCATAAAATCTCTTAATTAAAACAAAATAAATATTTCCCGAAAATCGCTCTAAAATCCATCATCGTTGAAAAGTTGAGTCTATTACTTTGTGCCTTATGGTCACAGGAGAGCTTTTCATGAGTGGAAAAATTGATGTGCGCGAAATCGATGCTTTAGTCGATGCACAAAATGGACGTATCACGCCATCTATCTATACAGATCCAGACATCTACGAACTTGAATTAGAACGTGTGTTCGGTCGTACATGGTTATTCCTATGCCATGAAAGCCAAATTCCTAAGGCTGGTGATTTCTTCAATACCTACATGGGTGAAGATCCAATCATCGTTGCACGTCAAAAAGATGGCTCAATCAAAGCATTCTTAAACCAATGTCGTCACCGCTCTATGCGTGTGAGCTTCGCGGACTGTGGTAATACACGTGCATTTACTTGCCCGTACCACGGCTGGTCTTATGGCATTGATGGTTCTTTAAAAGATATCCCTCTTGAAGACCGCGCGTTCCCGCACGGTGCTTGTAAAGAGAAATGGGGGCTTGTTGAAGTTAACCGTGTTAAATCATACAAAGGCTTAGTATTCGCTTGTTGGGATGAAACAACACCTGACCTAGAAGAATACATGGGCGATATCGCTTGGTACTTAGATGGTGTTCTTGACCGTCGTCCAGGTGGTACTGAAATTATCGGTGGTGTACACAAGTGGGAAATCGAGTGTAACTGGAAATTTGCAGCTGAACAGTTCGCATCTGACCAATACCACGCATTGTTCTCTCACGCATCTGCAATCCAAGTTTTGGGTGCAAAACCAGATGACGAATCATCTAAGAAATTAGGTGCAGCACAAACTGCTCGTCCTGTATGGGAAACTGCGAAAGACGCGATCCAATACGGTTCACGTGGTCACGGTTCAGGCTTCTTCTTCACAGAAAAACCAGATGCAAACGTTTGGGTGGATGGTGAAGTTGCAAACTACTTCCGTGAAACATTTGATGAAGTTAAAGAGCGTTTAGGCGAAGTACGTGCATTACGTCTTGCTGGTCACAACACTATGTTCCCAACATTGTCTTGGTTGAACGGTACTGCAACGCTTCGTGTATGGCACCCACGTGGTCCAAACAAAACTGAAGTATGGGCATTCTGTATTGCAGACGCAGAAGCATCTCAAGAAGTGAAAGAAGCATTTGAGCGTTCTGCGACTCGCGCATTCGGTCCTGCTGGTTTCCTTGAGCAAGATGACTCTGAGAACTGGATTGAAATTCAAAAAGTTTTACGTGGTTATAAAGCCCGTCAAAACAAATTGA
Organism: Acinetobacter sp. YH12227; assembly: GCF_013417785.1. Classification (NCBI taxonomy): domain Bacteria; kingdom Pseudomonadati; phylum Pseudomonadota; class Gammaproteobacteria; order Moraxellales; family Moraxellaceae; genus Acinetobacter; species Acinetobacter sp. YH12227. The sequence continues at coordinate 9,362 of NZ_VPDH01000050.1, forward strand.
TTATGGAAATGGGTAAAGGTAACGAGAAAGTACGTGAAGATGGTATCCCTGGTATCACCAACTACATTTTCTCAGAAACAGCTGCACGTGGTATGTACCGTCGTTGGGCTGACCTATTGATTCATGAAAAATGGGAAGACGTTGAAGCTGCGGCTGACGAATATGAGAAGGAGCTTATGAAATGAGTCAAATTAGTTTAGAACTCCATCACCAAATTAGTCAGTTTCTTTATCGTGAAGCAAAATTGCTTGACGATTGGAAGTTCCGCGATTGGTTAGCTGTATTAGCGGAAGATATTTCTTATACGCTACGCACAACACCAAACGCGCAAACACGTGACCGTCGTCGTTCGATTGAGCCGCCAACAACTTGGGTATTTAACGATACTAAAGATTTGTTGGAACGCCGTGTAGCTCGTTTAGAGACAGGTATGGCTTGGGCTGAAGAACCTCCTTCACGTACAACACACATGGTTTCAAATGTGATTGTTGAAGCGACTGAAGTTGAAGGCGAATATGACGTTTACGTAACGTACTTGTTGTACCGTACCCAGAAAGAGAAAGATGTAACAATCTACTGTGGTAAGCGTCACGACAAGATCCGCAAAGTCGACACTGAGCAAGGTTTCGAAATCTTCAACCGTAAGATTACCCTTGATCAGGTGACTTACAACTCACATAACCTGAGCGTGTTCTTCTAATGAATAAGATTTTTGTTTGCCAAGTTGACGAATTAGACGAAGGCGAAGCATTGAAAGTAGATTGCGGCGTTAACGGTATCGATGCGCTTGCAGTATTCAACAACAATGGCGAATTTTTCGCGATGAACGACCGTTGTTCACATGGTAATGCTTCAATGTCTGAAGGTTACCTTGAAGATGATGGCACTGTTGAATGTCCACTTCATTCGGCTCGATTCTGTTTGAAAACTGGTCAAGCATTATGCTTACCAGCAACAGATCCTATCAAAACATTCCCTGTGATTGTTGAAGATGGTGCTTTATACGTAGAGATGGCAGGAGAGTAATCATGGGTTGGCTACAAGGCGAAGTTGCACTTATTACCGGTGGTGGTTCAGGCTTAGGCTGGGCATTGGTTGAACGTTTCTTAGAAGAAGGTGCAAAAGTTGCTGTTCTTCAACGTTCTCAATCGAAAGTTGATGCATTGAAAGAACATTTTGGTGACCGCGTGCTTGCGATCGCAGGTGATGTAGCCAGCTATGAGGATAATGTTCGTGCAGTTCAAGCAACTGTAGAACATTATGGCAAACTTGACTGTTTCGTCGGAAACGCAGGTATCTGGGATCATTACGCAGATATCGTCAATACATCGGGTGAACAGCTGGAAAAAGCTTTTGATGAGATTATGGGTATTAACACCAAATCTCTCATCTTAGGTGCCAAAGCTGCACTTGATGCATTGATAGCTTCGGAAGGTTCTATCATATTTACTTTGTCTAACTCAGCACTGTATTCGGCAGGCGGAGGCCCTGTATACACAGCGTCTAAGCATGCTGGCGTTGGGATTATGAAAGAATTAGCCTATGAACTTGCGCCTAAAGTACGAGTGAACGCTGTTGCTCCGTCGGGTATGAATGTAAACATCAAAGGTGCTGCTTCTTTAGGCCAAGAAAACCTCGGTCTACTCGATGCACGTGATCCTGAGAAGATTGCACGCGGCATGCCGCTCAATTTCTTACCCGAACCTGAAGATATGACTGGTTCATACGTGTTATTGGCTTCTCGTCAAAACAACCGCCCATTAACTGGTGTTTTAATTAATGCTGAATGTGGTCTGGGTATCCGTGGTTTACGTCAACCACGTGCTGGCTTCTTTGACGAGATTTAATTCGCCAAATACGTAAAGGACTTACTCGGCAGCCGTCTTGGCTGCCTTCCGTTTAGGAGTCACCTATGGCCGTTAAACTTATTTGTGCATCGCACAGTCCCCTAATGGAATTCGCTTCTCCGCAAGAGAAATACAAAGAGGAAAAAGTTCGCGAAACTTTTGCCAAACTTGCTAAAGAAGTTGAAGACTATAATCCAACATTGATCATTACTTTTGGTCCAGACCATTTCAATGGTTTCTTCTATGACCTCATGCCATCTTTCTGCGTCGGTATTCGTGCCAAAGCAGCAGGTGATTGGGATTATGGTAAAGACAATGACCACATCAATGTGCCTGAAGAAACAGCAATCAGTCTGGTTCGTCGCGTATTGGATGAAGGTGTTGATGTTGCATACTCTTATCGTATGCAGGCAGACCACGGTGTGACTCAACCATTACATTTCCTTTGTGGTGGCAAGCTTGATCGTTATCCAACGATTCCAATTTTTATCAATGGTGCAGCTGCACCGATGCCAACAACCAAGCGTACAGTCGCTTTGGGTCGTGCTGTCGGTCAGTTCATTAAATCATTGAACTTAGAGAATGAACGTGTACTTGTTTTGGGTACAGGTGGTTTGTCTCATGATCCACCAACGCCGCAAATGGGTTCAGTTCCACCAGAAGTGGAAGAATTCCTGATTGCAGGTCGTAATCCAACAATTGATGCACGTAATACACGTCAAGGCAAAATCATTGCTGTCGGTCAAAAACTCGCAGCGGGTGATACTTCTGTCGCAGTGCCTTTAAACCCAGAATGGGATCGTGCATTGCTTGATACTTTTGCCAAAGCTGACTTTGCTGCCATTGAAGCAATGACTGAAGCTGAAATTCGTGTTGAAGGTGGTCGTGGCGGTCAAGAAGTTCGTTCTTGGATGGCTGCTTTTGCTGCACTACATGAAGTGGGCGAATACGACATGACAACACATTGCTACGAAGACATTAGTGAGTGGATTGCGGGCTTCGGCATCGTATCTGCAGAATTGAAATAAGGAACAAACCCATGAGCCAAAATGGTATCGAAACCATCGTTATTGTTGGAGCTGGTCAAGCTGGTGCTAGCGCCATTTTAGAACTCCGTGCGAACAAGTATGAAGGCAAAATCATTTTGGTGGGTGATGAAACACATCTTCCTTATGAACGTCCGCCTTTGTCTAAAGACGTAATTCTAAAACCTGAAGAGACCAAAATCGAAATTCTGTCAGAAGAAAAATTGGCAGAACTCGGTGTTGAACATATTCGTGGCAATGGAGTGGTGAAAATCCATAGCGATGCGAAAACAGTTGAACTGAAAAATGGTGAAATTGTTGCATTTGACAAGTTGCTTCTAGCAACTGGTGGTGCAGCACGCCGTTTACCGAATTTCGATGCTTTGGGTAAACACGTTTATACCTTACGTAACCTTGAAGATTCACAAGCATTGGTGCCTGTATTACAAGCGGGTCGCCGTATTGTATTGATCGGCGGTGGTGTGATTGGTCTTGAGCTTGCATCTTCAGCACGTTCTAAAGACTGTATCGTGACCGTGATTGAAATGGGTCCAATGGTGATGGGGCGTTCATCTCCACGCGTATTGAGTGAATTTTTATTGGCTCAACAACGTCTTGCAGGTGTAGATGTTCGTCTTTCGACTTCTATTGCTGACTGTAAGCTTGATGGCGAAGAAGTGGTGATCACGCTTGAAGGCGGTGAAGAACTTCGTGCAGATGCTGTAGTTTACGGTATTGGTATTGTGCCAAATGCTCAACTTGCGGTTGATGCAGGTTTAGACGTTGATTTTGCCATTAAAGTGAATGATAACTGCCAAACTTCGCATCCAGATATTTATGCAGCGGGTGACGTTGCGACTCAGCTTCGTGACTGTGGTAACCACCGTCGTGTCGAAACTTGGGAAAATGCGAACTTGCAAGCAGGTATCTTTGCTCGTCATGTAATGGATGTAGAACATCCTACACCAAACCCAGCATGGTTTTGGACAGATCAATTGAATATCAACTATCAATTTGTAGGTGATATGGCTGCAAGCGAATGGATCGTTCGTGGTGAAATTAAACCTGAGTTGGCGGCTGAATCTTCATTTGTATTGTTTGGTGTAACTGACGGTGTCATTGTTGGTGGTATCACTGTGAATGCTGCGAAAGAGATGCGTCATTTGAAAAAATTGATTAGCAAGAATACGGCGTTTGAAGCGGATAAATATTTAGATTTAAGCCAAGATTTACGTAAACTTGTAAAGTAAGCTGAATGTCTAAGAGGAGCAGACTTACGGTAACGTAGGTCTGTTTTTTTATGTCTTTAGTTTTAGCGTCACGGCCTTACATTACATTTTGGTTTATATGCCTTTGCGCAGGCGATGCCTTACTTTTAAAAGATTAAAAGTAACAAAAATCTTTTGATCGTTTGGGGATACTTCCGTGTATTCCAAATGATCGGGCGGCATCCATGCCGCCATCAGTATTGTTGATACCGGATTGAACATAAATTGAGTTCAGTTCTTTTTGATAAATTTAATTGAGCAATTTATGAATTCAAACTCAACGCCAATATTGGTGACGGCAAGTATATATGCTCTTTTGGTACTGATTTGGGCGACGACGCCGCTCGCGATTGTGTGGAGTGTGCAGGAAATACATCCGATGTGGGTGTTGATTATCCGTTACTTCGGCGCATCTATTATTGCGCTGTTTCTGTTGAAATTGATGCGTGATCCTTTGCCGTTTGATGAAACCTCATTAAAAAGTTATGTGGCTGGGAGTTTGAATTTGATTGGCGCACAGTTGTTTATTTATCTCGCAGCCAATTATCTCACCTCTGGTTTAATGGCACTGATTTTTGGTTTTTCACCCTTAATTGCCGGTTTGATTGGGCATGTTATTTTAAAAACACATAAATTGGTCGCTTTGCAGTGGTTGGGCATGGCGGTTGCAGTGGGTGGTCTAACTTTTGTCTTTGCAGATTCTGCTGATAGCAAAGTCAATCCAATTGGCGTTGTACTGATGCTAATCAGTATGGTGTCATATATCAGTTCGATTTTTTGGGTGAAACAGATTAACGCACCGTTAAAACCGATGTCTCAGGCAACAGGTTCTCTGATTGTTTCTGCCTTGGGTTCGGTACTCATCATTCCTTTTATCTGGCAGCATTTTCCAACCGAATTGCCAAGTGGCCGTGCCATGATAGGTTTTGTCTTTACTATGATCATGTCATCCATTGTGGCGATGCTGTGTTACTTCTGGCTGATCAAACGTTTGGCGGCATCAACAGTGTCCCTCAGTAATGTGATGACACCTGTCATAGCATTGGTTTTGGGAGCGACGTTGAACAGTGAATATATTAGCTCCAATGCCTTTATTGGGATCGTCGTCGTGATGTTTGGTATTGTGATGTACTTTTGGAAAGAGTGGCGCGAGCAATATATTAATAAAGTACGTTGAACGGCGTACATCTACAGAATTATAAGGAAGCTGCGGCTTCCTTTTTTATGTGTATTTTTCATATTTTGAATGGTTCAATTATTTCGGAATAGTCTGAGGTTTCACATGGAACATTTTAAATATAAGCAACTTATAAACTGATGAAACAATCGACACTTGCTCTAAAAACAACAAAATAACAAACAACAGCAACAGTCAGTTTGAGTACTATGGAATGAGCCATAAAATCAAATAGATCTGTTTGATAACAATAAGTTTAGGACAAATTTGAATGTCTGAATCCAATAAAATCGTGGTTTATGCAGCGCTCTTCGGCAATTTAGCGATTGCACTGGTAAAGTTTGTCGCTGCTTATATCACGAATAGTTCGGCCATGCTCAGTGAAGCAATTCACTCAGTGGTCGATACGCTGAATGAAGTCTTACTGCTGTACGGTATGAAGAAATCTCAGCAGCCAGCTAACTCGCGACATCCGTTTGGTTACGGACGGGAGTTATATTTTTGGGCATTTATTGTGGCATTACTGGTCTTTGCATTAGGCGCAATCGTCTCAATTTATCAGGGGATTCATCATATTTATCACCCTGAAGCCATGAGTAACCCAATGATTAACTATATTGTGTTAGGCATTGCGATTTTATGTGAGGGGACGTCTTGGTTTGTGGCACTCAAAGCCTTTCGAAAGGTAAAGGGTAAGCAAGGTTATTTCGAAGCATTTCGACGCAGTAAAGATCCCACGACCTTTACCGTTTTGTTTGAAGATACAGCTGCATTAATCGGTTTGTTCATTGCTTTGATTGGTATTTATTTATCACATGCGCTGAATATGCCAATGCTTGATGGTTTGGCTTCGGTTTTAATTGGCGTGGTATTGGCCATCTCTGCGATTTTGTTGGCACGTGAGACTAAAGGATTGCTTATGGGGGAAACTGCCGATCCACAGTTAAGGCATAATGTCTTAAACGTGGCGGAACTAGATCCAGCTGTACATTCTGCTAACGGAGTATTAACAGAGCAAATGGGCGCACATCAAGTCATTGCCTCATTGAGTCTTGAATTTAAAGATAATTTAACGTCAGATGAGATTGAAGCATGCGTCAACAGAATTGAAGCACAAATTAAACAGCTTCACCCTGAAATTGTGGCACTCTTTGTCAAACCACAGTCTAAAGTGGTCTGGCAGGAACGTATGAAAGGTCGTCTTGAACAGTAGGTCGCAGAGTCTTCAACTTTGCAAAATCTGTCAGCTCAGTGAATGAATTTAAAATACATGAATCCAAAAACACAAAAAGCTCAGTTTCAAATCGCAACCGAAAGTTGTATGAAGCATACATGGACCAAGCCAGTCTTTGATTATCTGGCGAGTGACCATTTTAATGGGGAAAAGTTTTTCAATACACTGCGCAATCCTGAGCCTTTCACCCGAAAAGATATGCTGAAATGGATCATGACGCGTAAAAGTGATACTTGGAAAGTGGATCGAGAGAAAGAGTATCAGCAGTTTTATGCTGCTTCGCGGAGCATTCCACAAAACCGTCCATTGGCGAAAATGGATGATTGGTTGGTTTGGTTTGTGGGCCATGCCACCGTTTTAATTCAAATTGGACCTTATAACTTTTTGACCGATCCCGTTTGGGCTGAGTATGCAGGCCCACGTCAGGGCACAGGGCCTCGTCGTGCCTGTCCTGCAGGTATTGCTTTAGAAGAACTACCAACGATTCATGGTGTCTTACTGAGTCATAATCATTATGATCATATGGATTTAGCGACGCTGAATTGGTTACATGAACAATTTGCAATGCCAATCTATACAGGATTAGGTAATGGCTATTATCTACCTGAACATCTCAATGTCATCGAGTTGGATTGGTGGCAGTCGGAAATGTTTGAGGATTTACGCATTGTCTATACGCCTGCACAGCATGGTTCAGGACGTGGCTGGCGTGATCAAAATCATGCCTTATGGGGTGGTTTTTCAATTGTTCATAGTACAGGTCATTTCTTCTTTGCAGGAGATACGGGCTATGCAGCGCATTTTAAGCAAATTTATAGCCGTCTAGGTGCACCACGGGTGTCATTACTACCAATTGGGGCGTATGAACCACGCCGTTTAATGACCTATTTGCACATGAATCCTGAAGAAGCATTTCAAGCGCATAAGGATTTACAATCTAAATGCTCCCTGGCAATGCACTATCGCACTTTTCAGTTGACTGATGAAGCACGCGAACAACCTGAGCATGATCTACACAAAGCGATGCGCAAAACTTCAAAATTAATGAATCCATTTTTGACTTTACATGAAGGTAAAAAATTGATTGTTTAAGGATGAATTAGAAGTTAATTGAAATATTTAATGCCATAAAAAACCACCTCGAAAGGTGGTTTTTTATATTTATTTAAAGTATTAAAGTAGGCCTGGGTTACCTTGAGCTGGATCAGTTGCGCGTGCAGCTTGCGCATCTGCTACGGTTAAGCCCAATGCTTTCGCAACACCTTCACCATAAGCCGGTTCACAAGCGTAGCAGTTACGGATATGACGATATTTGATGAAGTCGAGTGCATCGCCCATTGCACCAGCAGTGTTATTAAACAATGCTTGTTTTTGTTCAGCATTCATTAAGTTGAATAATGCACGTGGTTGACTGAAATAATCGCTGTCATCTTCGCGGTAATCCCACAAGTCAGCATCACCAGTAATTTTCAATGGTGGTTCTTTGTATTGTGGTTGCTCTTGCCATTGGCTGAAGCTATTTGGTTCATAATGCGGTGTTGCACCATAGTTACCATCCATACGGCCTTGACCATCACGACGGTTCGAGTGAACAGGACAACGTGGTGCATTCACAGGAATTTGGTAATGGTTTACACCCACACGGTAACGTGCAGCATCCGCATAGTTGAATAAACGCGCTTGCAGCATGCGGTCAGGTGAGAAACTAATGCCTGGAACCAAGTTGCTTGGTGCAAACGCGGCTTGTTCTACATCGTGGAAATAGTTTTCAGGGTTACGGTTGAGTTCGAATTCACCCACTTCAACCAATGGATAGTCACCTTTAGGCCATACTTTGGTTAAATCGAATGGGTGATAAGGTACTTTTTCTGCATCAAGTTCAGGCATGATTTGAACGTACATTTTCCATTTCGGGAAATCGCCGCGTTCAATTGCATCGAACAAGTCTGTTTGTGAGCTTTCACGGTCTTTGGCAATAATCGCTTCAGCTTCAGCATCGGTTAAATTTTTAATGCCTTGTTGAGTGCGCATGTGGAATTTAACCCAGAAGCGTTCATTATTGGCATTAATAAAACTGAAGGTATGGCTACCAAAACCATGCATATGACGGTAACCATCTGGAATACCGCGGTCAGACATCACAATCGTAACTTGGTGTAGAGCTTCAGGAAGTAAAGTCCAGAAATCCCAGTTATTTGTTGCACTACGCTTATTGGTTTTTGGATCACGTTTCACTGCTTTATTTAAGTCAGGGAATTTACGTGCATCACGTAGGAAGAAGACAGGCGTGTTATTACCAACTAAATCCCAGTTACCTTCTTCAGTATAGAATTTAAGGGCAAAACCACGAATATCGCGTTCTGCATCTGCAGCACCACGCTCACCCGCTACGGTAGAGAAACGAGCAAAAAGTTCAGTTTTTTTACCAACTTCTGAGAAAATTTTAGCGCGGGTATATTGGGTAATATCGTTAGTCACGGTAAACGTACCGAAAGCACCAGAACCTTTAGCATGCATACGACGCTCTGGAATTACTTCACGAACGAAATTACCGAGTTTTTCATTAAGCCATAAATCTTGGGCAAGTAAAGGACCACGTGCACCTGCCGTCATACTGTTCTGGTTGTCTACAACAGGAGCACCAGCATCAGTTGTTAGGTGGGTGACAGGACATTTTTTAACGTCGTCGCTCATTGAGTATCTCCATTATTATGATCATGTATTAAAGTTGGGAGCTATAACTTTTCAATTGATAACACGCTCAACAGCACATGACATTAACCGTTTTGTTAATTCATTTTAAAGTGATAATGTGACAACAGTTTTTCTCTCATTCTAAAATTTTTCAAGCAGCAATCAATCGAAGAGAAGTCATAAAACTGTAGCCGTTAAAAGCTTAAAAATCTTTATATACTTATTGACTCTAAAGCTTTCTGTGGCTTTTGACAAATGGAAAAATAGTTTTGAATAAATGGTTAATTCGATGAATCAAGTTGTTGAATTTAAATTATATGTTTATATATTTTGTTTTAATATTTTATCGATGAATTAAACTCAAATATGTTGCTATGATAGGTAGAAGAGGACGAACTAATTAAATCCATATTTTTATTATGGATTTTAGTCTTAATATAGGTTTTTTTAGCTGATTCTAGTTAATGAAAGACATTTTTGAGCTATTAATATTGGAGCGTTTTTCAACATTAAAGACATTATTTAATACTTAAATATGCTGAAAATACAGCTGAAGAAATATTGGCAAGTGGATTACGTCGTTTAAAAAAATGTAAATAAATTTTTATGGATTGATGCCAGTTGGTACAGCTATCTTTAACTTTTACGAAATACATAAAACGATTTTATGTACTAAGCTGGACTTTTTATAAAAAGCCTTTAATTAGGGCTAAGCGGAATTGAAAAAGTGGGCTAATTGAAAAGAGGGTTGAAAGCACCATTTATAGTTTGTAAAAAATAGATATGTAGCTGTAAGACAAGAATTAAATAAACAGTGATTATGAGTTTCTTATTTTTAGATAAACAACGTGTAACTTGAATGAACGTTCAGAGGTTTATTATGTTGAATCAAAGAAAATATTTATCAAAGTTCTCCAGCGCCTAAGTCATTGCTGGCTCAATTGTTGGCTTAAGTGCAACTGAATTGTATGCGGCAGATACAGTGATGCCTAAAGCTGATATTTCTCAAACTAAAAACAATATTGCAGCATTGTTGCCAGGTTCGATGTTGTCACTGCAACGTGAATCGATTCCTACATCATATCAACATGCTGGGCAACGTTATGTGATCACGTATCGTAGTCGAGGGGTTAATGGTGAACCCATTGTGACTTCGGGTTATATTTTACTACCTAAAGGACAAGCACCTAAACAAGGCTGGCCCGTATTGGCATGGGCACATGGCACGACTGGTGTGGCTGATACATGTGCTCCATCAAGTGATTATGCAGGTGGGCCTGTGCATAGTTTGCAAGAAGTCATTGATGGTGCACTCGACAGTTGGTTGATGCGTGGCTATACGGTGATTGCAACAGATTATCAAGGACTGGGTACACCGGGGATGCATCCTTATATGAATGCAGCGAGTCAAGTTTATAATGTGGTGGATTCTGTGCGTGCATTGCATTCTTGGAAGCCGAAGCAGTTTAATAAAGATTGGGTGGTGATGGGGCATAGTCAAGGTGGTGCAGCTGCTATTGCGGTTGCAGCTCAGGGGCAAAAAGATGCGCCTGAATTGAATCTTAAAGCTGCAATCGCCTTGGCACCGGGTGGTTATCAATATGAAGGCATTGCTGAATACGTACAAACCAATCCAAATCCAGATACCAATGTAGCGGCATTTTTCCCAATCGTGTTGTTGGGAGCAGCCGCAGCAGATCCATCGATCAATGTAGATCAACTGGTTAGTCCAGATATGCAGTCTTTACTAAATCAGGCCCGTAAACGCTGTTTGTCAGAACTACAAACTGAGTTAGAACAAGCACCTCAGCCAATCTTTAAAAAAGATACAGACTTAAAACCTTTATTAAGCTACTTAAAACGACAGTCGATTGAATATATGAAGCCAACCGTACCATTGATGTTTGTTCAGGGTACAGCAGACCATTTGGTCGATCATCGCGATACACAAAGTTATTACCAGCAAGTGTGCAAACAAAAATTGCCAGCGGTCTATCATGCGATCCCAAATGGCGATCATCGAGATGCATTACGCCATAGCCCGAAATATACGGCTGAGTTTTTAAAGAGCTTAGAACACGGTAGCATTGCAAAGGCGTGTAAATGAGATAAGTTAGCTGGCAATAAAAGCTTAACTTCTAAAGCACTTTTATTGCCGGATAAGCAAAGTGATGAATGATTTTCTTCTGCCGTAAAAATAAATTTCCTAAATATCTAAAAAAACCGGTTTAAGAGCCGGTTTTTTTATAAATAACATGACTTTATTTTATTAACCAATGCATTTGAAACGTCAGCAACTTGTCCGTGAGGTCTAATCGCGCAACATATGAATTATATCTCGCTCTAAATCATGCCATTTCGCAAACTCAGGGGTTACTAACAAGCTCTGCGAAATAAATCCGTAACACACTCGCTGAAAATTCAACGCCAGCCGATCAAGCGCAATTTCAGCTTTAAAATGTGTCAAAATCGTGCGCCACATCTCTACCATCATGGCATAGCTTTTTTGATAGATTTCAATACTAGAAATCTGTCGTTCTAACAAAAATACCTGTGCCCATAAAAATTGCTGTGCTTTAACTTGCTTAATTTGAAAATGAATCATGTGCTGAACATAAGCAGATAAGTCCAAATTTGTGGATAACTTCATCAGCGATTGTGCATAAGTTTTCATCTGTTCGGCATTGTGTTTCACATGTAAATGAATAGTCAGCGCAATCAAATCTTCTTTTTTTGAAAAATACTCATAAAAGGTGCCTAAACCGACACCTGCGAGATCAGTAATTTCACGAATGGTAATTTTGTCGGCAGGCCGTTCATGCAAAAGCCGAACAAAACTTTCTTGCAATGCCTCTTGCGTGAGCTTGGCGCGTGATTGACGAGGCTTACGTCGTACGTTTATCTCAGAATGTTTCATAAAGATAGGCCAAGAAAAGCCGAACATATAGCAGTAAATAATTGTCTATACTGAAATGAAATGGAGATAAGAACAAGCAGGAAATATAAACAATGCAGACATCAAATCCGACATTCGATCAGGCATGGATGACCCATCAAATTACGAATCAATTTGATGAATTGGAAAACTACAATCTATTTTCCAGTGATACGGTTTTACACGAAATATTAAAACGTTATGGAAGTCATGATCAGGCTACCTTGTGCGAAATGGGCAAAGCTGTAGGTTCTAGTGAATATTATGAATATGCAGATCTCGCAAATTGCCACACTCCAATTTTACAATCCTTCGATGCGCGTGGACGCCGGAAAGACTACATTGAATTTCATCCCGCATGGCATAAATGGATGAGTCTAAACCGCCAGTTTGATACCCATGCACATCCTTTCAATCAGCCGAATTCTAAAAGTAAATGGGTTGAATGGGCAGCGCGTTTTTATCTAGCGGGGCAGGTCGAGTGTGGCAACTTATGCCCAAATTCGATGACGCTGGGTAGTATTCCACTCATACAACGTGAACCTGAACTTTGGGCAAAAATAGGTGAGAAGCTTTTATCCACCGAATATGATGAGCGTGATGTTCCGATTGCACAGAAAAAGTCGATTTGGCTCGGTATGGGGATGACAGAAAAACAGGGTGGATCGGATGTGCGTGCCAATGAAACCCTTGCTGTACCTATTACAGAAACAGGTCGAGGCCAAGCTTATTTACTCACAGGGCACAAATGGTTTTTCTCTGCGCCGATGTGTGATGCGCATTTGGTGGTGGCAAAAACCGAGCAAGACGGTTTAGCCTGCTTTTTTGTGCCGCGTTGGTTGGAAGATGGCAGCAAAAATCAAATTCAGGTGCAACGCTTAAAAGAAAAAGTCGGTAACCGTAGCAACTCAAGTTCAGAAGTCGAATTTAAAAATGCGTGGGGTATCATGATTGGCGAAGCAGGGCGTGGGATACCGACTATTATTGAAATGGCCAATTATACACGTTTAACCTGTTCAGTCGGTTCAAGTGCCATGCTACGCCAAGCCCTCGTGCAGAGCATTGCTTATACGCGTCAGCGAAAAGCCTTCGGTAAATTATTGATTGAGCAACCATTGATGCGTGCAGTTTTGGCAGATTTAGCTTTAGAAAGTGAAGCAGCCACTCAGCTCAGTTTTCATTTGGCGCAGTGTTATGAATCCGATGATGCTTTGTCTGTGGCATGGAAGCGTATTATGACCCCAGCTGCTAAGTTCTGGATTTGTAAGCGTACAGTAGAGCTGAGTGGTGAAATGATGGAAGTCTTTGGCGGCAATGGCTATGTAGACAACGGCATCATGGCGCGCATTTTTAAAGAAGCACCTGTGAATACCATTTGGGAAGGTTCAGGCAATGTTATGTGTTTGGATGTGCTGCGTGCAGTTGCACGTGATGCTGAGTCCATCGAAGTATTATTTAAAGATTTAGCCGCCACAGCAAATACAGATGCAACCCTGCAAACCGAATTACAAGACTTGTTTAAATCATTTCATCAGTCACCTGAAGATTTACAATTTATGGGGCGCAGTTTGGTCAGTCGCTTAACGGTCTTGGCACAAGCGGTATTATTAAAAAGATATGCACCTGACTATGTGGCAGCAGGTTTTATTCAAAGCCGTTATAGCGCTAAACATGGGCAAGTAGTGGGGATGTTGGACGCCAAAATGGTCGATGTGGAGCGTTTGCTGGAAAGGGCTTTCGCAAGTTAAATGCAACGTATTTTCCTCTCCCTTTGGGAGAGGGGGGGGAATGTGGAAAAGCAAAGTTTTTATGGATTTGCGGCTAACTATGCTGTATCAAAAAGCCATAGGAAAGTGCTTGAAAAAATCTAAAAATAGACCAATATATGCACTACAGCACGAGGGTGCTGTATAGGCAAAAAGGTGAATGCAAATGGCAAAGAAAAAAGTCCTGCCTGAAGTTGAAGTTCGCAACTTTGTGGCAAAACACATGAACGATTTTAACAAAAGCCAAACTTTTGTAGATCGAAAGAAAAATGCAAAACGCGGCTATGCAAAGCACAAAAAAGGGGGATATTCGAATGATTATCTCCCTTTTTATTTCAGTGTATTTTCTCAGTTTTTAGTCTACTAAATGATTCGGCTTCTACATCTATTTAAACAAATTCCACATCATATTCCATACGTTTCGCTGTTTGCTTTGCAATTTCTAGGCCATGCAATTTGGCCACAATATAAAGCGATGCATTGATCCCCGAAGAAATTCCCGCAGCCGTAATGATTTTGCCTTCATCGACATATTTCACATCGCTGAGCACTTCAATTTGCGGATAATCTTGCTTCAAGCGTGCGATATCCATCCAGTGTGTAGTGGCTTTTAAACCATTCAGCAAGCCTGCTTCTGCCAAAATAAATGCACCAGTACAAATCGAAAAAGTTAGTTAAGTTTGTGCATGGCGCTGCAGCAGCCATTGTCGTAACCGCTGGTTATACATCTCGATAGTTTCCGCACCGAGACCACCTGGAATGACCAATAGATCAATATGTGGGGGCGTGTCTAAGGTGTAATGGCTATTCACTTGTAGACCATTGTGTGCCGTAATTTCAGGCTGCTCAGAAAGGGTAAAGACATTAAATAATTTTTGCTGATCTGACCCGCTACAAATTGAGAATACCTCAAAAGGGCCTGCAAAATCTAAGACTTCAACTTCGTTGAATAATAAGATACCTACGTTCATTCAGTTGGTTCCATGCGGGATTTAGAGCATTGGTTTTGAGTTGAAATTTAGAGCCTTAAAACACCGCTTATTTTGAAAATAAGTCTTCAAACATTTTGTTGAATGCAGATTTTTGTTGAGTTTTGGGCGCTGTGCTTTGATGTTTTACGGCGTCATTAGGTTGTTGGAGTACGTGTTCCACTTGATTGGTCAATTGCTCAAACCATGTTGAGTCGCTGTGCTGCGTCTGATTTAGCTGTTTGGCGTGCTGTGCAGCCAGTACCGATGGATCATTTTTACCTAAGCGGCGCTGTTGTGACGCAGTAATTTCTATACCGAGTAAGGGGAGAGTACGAGAGCGGCTGACCGGAGCTTTGGATTTTGTTGGCTTGGTTGGACGTGTATTGACTTGTTGTGCTTGGGCCGGTCTGGGTCGAGTTGAGGATGCTTTTTCAATCGGTGTGTCGTGTTGCAGCTCTAACATTTTTTGTTTGAGTTGCGGATGGATCTTTGTCATATAAAAGGCAATTGCGACAAAAGCCAGAAAAAATAAAAAATCCATCATCACCTCGTTTTATTATTTTACATGAGTGGTCTTAAGCACTCACGATTCGTGTTGCAGATTTCACCATATCGCCGAGACCATGTGTCTTAAAGTAATATTCCATCATACTTTTCACCATCAGCGGATTACTCATATTCACCGCGCGTTCCAATAATTCCTTTGCATCAGGCATCGGAACATGACAAATCGCTTTACGCACTTTCAAAATATTGCTTGAACTCATGGATAGGGTGTTGAAGCCCATTGCCATTAATAGAATAGCGGTTAAAGGATCACCTGCCATCTCACCACAAATGCTGATTGGTTTGTCGTATTCATGACACTGTTGAACTAAACGTGTCAGTGCACGCAGCACAGCCGGGTGCGAATGTGAATATAAGTTGGCAACGCGCGGATTATTACGGTCAACAGCCAATAAATACTGGGTTAAATCGTTTGAACCCACCGAGAAAAAGTCGACTAATTCTGCGAATTCTTCAATTTGTAAAAGTACACTTGGCACTTCGACCATTATGCCAATTTTAGGTTTGGTAATTTTTACTTGTTCTTCTTCTTGTACAGCAACCCAATCGCGTTCAAGGAGGTATAACGCTTCTTCAACCTCGCTAACACTGGTCACCATTGGCAGTAAAATATGTAAGTTATTTAAGCCAATACTCGCTTTGAGCATTGCACGGATTTGCGAAGAAAAAATTTCAGGATGATCTAGGGTAAAACGAATACCACGCCAACCGAGTGCTGAGTTTTCTTCTTCAATGGAGAAATAAGGTAAGTCTTTATCTGCACCAATATCGAGAGTACGCATCACCACGGGTTTATTGGCAAAGTGACTGAGCTGCTGACGGTAAATCGCTCGCTGTTCTTCTTCGCCGGGGAAGCGGTCACGTAGCATAAACGGAATTTCAGAACGATAGAGTCCGACACCTTTGGCACCACGTTGTACACCACGAACTACATCAATCATGAGGCCTGTATTCACATACAGTTTAACTGCGACACCATCTGGAGTAATGGCATCTTTTGTTTCATATTGCTTTAAATCTTTAGCAATCTGTTCTTCTTCTTTTTGAATTTCTTTATAGCGAGTACGTAAGCGACGTGGTGGATTGATGAATACACGGCCTTGATGCGCATCGACAATCATTTCAACATCATCAAGGGTATTAATCGGAAGTTCTGTTACACCAACGACCGTTGGAATACCAAGGGCACGCGCTACAATGACCATGTGCGAGTTCATTGCCCCTTCAGTGGTGACAATTGCCGCAATTTTATCGACTGGCAGTTCAACCAAAGCTGCCGTGGAAATTTCATCGCCAATTAAAATGCTTTCATCTGTGATTTCACGATGGCTCGCATCGGCTTCTTGCAAGAAAGCTAAAATACGACGACCAAGGTCTTTTAAGTCGGAAACGCGTTCACGTAAGTAGTCATCTTCCATCTGTGCGAACAGTGCGATGTGCTTATCAATGACAATGCGAACAGCACCTTGTGCCCAGTGACCGTCGCGAATTTCGTTTTTAATTTCAGCGGGAAGGGCATTTTCATCCAACATACGTAAGAATACGCTAAATAGTGCACGTTCTTCAGCCATCAAGGCATCTTGCATTTTGTCATCAAGCGACTGAATTTCTTGACGCACCGAATCGATGGCATTATCAAGTAATTCTAATTCCTCACTAATGTCATCGGCTTCGCGGTCGGGTACTGAGGCTAAATCGGCTGGTGGATAGAGGATTACCGCGCGACCCAGTGCGATACCACCTGAACCTGATATACCTTGGAAGGTTTTGTACGCGGGCAAATTATTTGGCTTACGGAATACTTCAATATTGCCCACAGCATGTGCATGGGCAATTACCCCTGACAGTTGTGCACACAAGGTGACAAGGAAAGATTCTGCTGCTTCAGAGAAATCTTGAGGTTCTTTGTTTTGAACCACCAATACGCCCATTACTTTTCGGCGGTACATGACAGGTACACCAAGGAAGGAATTATAAATTTCCTCGCCGGTTTCCGGTAAGTACATGAAGCGTTCATGCTTCGGTGCGTTGTCTAGGTTGACGATTTCTTCACGTTGTCCCACCAAACCCACCAGACCCTCACTGGTGTGTAATGAAACATGACCCACAGCTTCAGGGTTTAAACCCTTTGAAGCCATCAGTAAATAACGATGATTACGTTCGTCAAGCAGGTAAATGGAGCAAACATCAACATGCATGGCTTCAGCCACTTGGTTGACCATAATGTCTAATGATTCATGCAAACTGGCTGACGCATTAATCTCTTGGACTATGCGTCTTAATGTATCCAGCTGCATGTTCGACATCGGCTCTGCTCCTTAATTTATTCTGTTTTATTTATAACAACACTCATCTAAAAAATCTGCACAAGCTGGGCAAATTTTTATGGTTTCTGTGGAAGCTGATTGCACAGTTCCACCATGGCTTTGCGGTATACATCACGCTTAAAATTCACGACCTGACCCAATGGATACCAGTAGCTGACCCATTGCCATTGATCAAACTCTGGTGGGTCTGACAAATCCAGCTGAATATTGTGTGCTGAAGCCGTCAGTTTGAGTAAAAACCACTTTTGTTTTTGACCAATACATACAGGGTCTGAATCCGTGCGTATATACCGATGCGGCAAACGATAGCGCAACCACCCTTGGGTTTGTGCTATCACCTGGACGTGTTCGGGCAGTAAGCCAACTTCTTCTCTCAGCTCACGGTAAAGTGCCTGTTCGGGGGTTTCTCCATGTTGGATACCACCTTGTGGAAATTGCCAAGCATTGTGACCAATGCGCTTTGCCCATAAAACTTGTCCAATGTCGTTTGCCAAAATGATCCCGACGTTGGGTCGGAAACCTTCTGAATCGATCATTTGGCTACCTAAAAATTGTCTAATTTATGACTTTGTGCTCGGGGACGTTTATTTCTGTGTCCATCTCGAAAAAGCAAAGTGTAAAAATGTTAAAATTGTTATGATCTTAACGAATTTCTATCGACTAGCGGAGATAGATTTACAATTTTTTTCTTAAATTTCAGCTTTTACGAGTATTTTCATGAAATTGGCACTGTTTGACCTTGATCACACCTTATTAAATACCGACTCAGACCATTCATGGGGAGAGTTTTTGGTCAATGAAGGCTTGGTTGATCCGATTCATCACCGTGCTATGAATGACAAGTTTTATGACGATTATAAAAAAGGTCAGCTTGATCCAATTGCTTACAATGAATTTGTCTTTCAGTTTTTAACGCAGCATGACACCTCTTATTTAACTGAGTTGCATGAACTGTTCATGAAAAAAGTGATTCGTGCACAAATGCGCCCTGAAGGTTTTGCAGCAATTCAACGCCATCAAGAGGCGGGCCATCAATTGGTTGGGATTACAGCAACATCTGATTTTATTACCGCCCCGATTTTCCGTGAGTTTGGTATTACCGAAATTATCGCTACAAATGCAGAAATTGTGGATGGTAAATACACAGGAAAAGTGATCAATACCCCGTGCTACCAAAAGGGCAAATTAGTACGTCTCAATCAATGGCTTGAAGGCCGTGATGTGACGGAATCTTGGGCTTATTCAGATTCAATCAATGATCGATTCTTATTGGAATATGCGGATCATGCGATTGCAGTCAACCCAGATGATCGCTTAGAAATTTTAGCCAAAGAACAGGGCTGGGATATTCAGGATTGGTCAATCCAAGCTTAACAGTTTTACAGCAGTGTCATTTAAAGCACCTTCGGGTGCTTTTTTTATGTAGCGAATATTCGCTACACTAAGCTTAATATTCCTTTAATTTTTCTTTTTATGCAGCCAGCAGAAAATTTTAAACATTTACTACGTATTTTTATTGGGCCAAGAGCAGCACACTATTTAAGTTATCTTGAACAGAAAAATGTGACAACGAAACCATTAGCTTTGAGCTGGGCGGGTTTAATTTTTGGGGTGTATTGGCTGCTATATCGCAAAATGTATAGCTACTTCTTCTTGTGGCTTGCAATTATGTTCGTGGTGGGATTGGTAGTGGAAATTGTTGGACTATCTGTACAATCCATTGCCGCATTGTCATTTGTACCTAACATATTGATTGGCTTGATGGGCAAAGATTTGTACCTCAAATTTGCACAGCAAAAAACCAAAGCTTATATGAATCACCCCAAATACAATGAAAAGGTCTTTGCTGAAGAAGGTGGCGTAAGTCTAGGCGTACCTGTGTTATGGTTATTTATTCAAATCGTGGTGGTGGTGATGTTGAGCCTGCCTTTTATTCATTTTTCACCGCTATAGAATTCTATAATTGAGTACATGGATGTTCCATGTTATATCCTTAGAGCAGAACAATTGAAGATTAAAACATCCCAATAAAATCGGCTGAGGAGCATAACAATGAGTGTACGTCCACGTATGACGAATCTATTTGAACAGCTAGGCTTGGAGTCAAGCGAAGAAGCAATTGCTTTGTTTATTGTGACCCATCAATTGAGTGCGCATACCAAAATTACTGAAGCTGATTATTGGACTGAGGGGCAGCGTCAATTTTTGGCAGAAAAAATTAAGTCTGATGGTGAATGGGCGATTATTATCGATCAGCTCAATGAATCTTTGCATGAAGATTCAGTGACAAAATAGATTCCTTTTTTTGTTATAAAAAAAGCCACCGTACAGGTGGCTTTTGCTTTGTCTATTGAAGCATTAAATATCTTTCATCAATTCAACTAATTTTTCAGCAGCACGAGATTGGGTACGGCCTGGGTGCCAAACGATCCCTAATTTACGATTCATATTCGAAGCTAAATCTAACTGTTTTAAGTCCTGGTTCAATAAGGTTTTAGGTAAAACTGACCAACCTAGACCAATCGATACCAACATTCGAATTGATTCAAGAGAATTGTTACTCATGGTTACTTTTGGTTTGAGTCCATGCTTTTCAAATTCAGCTAGAGTGATTTGACTGGTATAAGTCTGTGCAGCAGGCAATAGACTTGGGTATTGAATCAAATCTTCTAAAGTTAAATGTTCAATTTGTGCTAAAGGATGGAAAGGTGATACCACAAATACCAATGGATCATTCCAAGTCGTAATGTATTTCAAACGACTATCACCTTGCGGTGGCAAGGTTAAAAATGCCAATTCAAGATCGCCTGCAAGGACTTGCTCATGCGCTTGTTCTGAATCAACAAAATGTACGTCTAAAGTCACTTCAGGATATTGTTGTACATAGCGCTGTAAGTGGTGTGGCAAATGATGTAAACCAATGTGATGGCTAGTACCAATTTTTAATTTGCCTTGTACCATACCTTGTTCATGGCTCAAGGTATGGTGAATATCACCCAATTCATTCAACCAGTTTTTTACTTTTGGCAAAAGTGAATTTGCAGCATGCGTAGCTTGTACACCACGACCGGCAGATTCAAATAATTTCACGCCAAAGTATTCTTCTAAACTATGAATACGTTTGGTGACAGCAGGTTGGGTAATGAAGAGTTGATCTGCTGCCAAGGAGATCGAACCAGTTTCCATGACTTTTACAAAGGCTTCAAAGGCTGCGAGATTCATCTTCATTCCTATAAAGAATTTTTATGCTTATATGCATTGTTATAATATTTTAAGAATAAATCAAAGGGAAAGTTGTATCTTTTGATTTAAAACTAAGCATTCATTACGTTTGCTATCATTATTTTGCATAAGTAACACAGGGTTATTTTTATTTAAGTTAGGACTTACGCACTATTATTTATAGATTCTCTGTGGTAGCAGATGATTTTTATCGAGAATAAAGTCATCAATGAAGTTTTTGATAACTGGTCTAAATAATTTCTTCTGCCAACGATATACATTTT
>NZ_VPDH01000051.1:0-29675 GCF_013417785.1 Acinetobacter sp. YH12227
AGGATTTTCTGCACTAAAAACAATGCTCAAGTATAAATGCGAAAACGCAGGCGTATTGTTTGAAGAAGTCCAAGAAGCCTATACCACCCAAATCTGTTCGTGCTGCGGTGAGATCACCTCAAGTAGTACAAGGTAGGACAGATCTTGGAATAAGAGAATGGGAGTGCATGAGCTGTGGTACAGCTCATGATCGAGATATAATCAGCTCTAAACATTCTTGCGCTTGGGCATAAGCGTCTAGCTGTAGGAATCACCCTTTTTAAGGGGGTGAGGATGTCAATGAATCCAACTACCTTGTCTATAGTTGATTTTAAGCACAGCCTCAACTTTTTATTGAGGCTCTATTCCAAAAACACTGATTTTTCAAAGCGTCTGAATTGCTTAGCATAGAGCCAATTCTTCAGCGAGTTTCGCCATGATTTGGTTCGTCATCACAGTTTTTGCAATCGCAGGTCTAATTAAAGGCACGATTGGGTTAGGCCTGCCTGCGGTATCGATGGGCTTACTTACCATGGTGATCAGTCCATTTCAGGCAGCCACGTTATTGATCATTCCATCTATGGTCACCAACTTTTGGCAACTATTTGCCGAAGGGCAGGTGCTGCGACTAATTCAACGCTTTTGGCCCTTGTTACTTGGGATTATCGTCGGTTCAATTTGGAGTATTTTTCCAACTTTAGGACATGGTGAATTTAAAAGTGAAGCTTTACTGGGGGGCATGTTGGCACTATACGGACTGTATGGGCTTTGTGCGAAAAGCTTACCGAACTTTGCACCACATGAAAAATGGCTATCTCCAATGATCGGTTATCTCGGTGGAGCGCTGACTGTTGCAACAGGTGTCGTGGTAATCCCTGTGGTGCCATATTTGCAAGGTTTGCAGCTCAAACGCGATGATCTCGTTCAGTCACTCGGTTTGGCCTTTACCACATCAACTATTTGTTTGGCAGTGTTCTTACAGCAAAATCCAGTGGAAGATCTTCCGATTGATTATGCGATGTCAGCCAT
Source organism: Acinetobacter sp. YH12227 (assembly GCF_013417785.1). Classification (NCBI taxonomy): domain Bacteria; kingdom Pseudomonadati; phylum Pseudomonadota; class Gammaproteobacteria; order Moraxellales; family Moraxellaceae; genus Acinetobacter; species Acinetobacter sp. YH12227. The sequence continues at coordinate 1,009 of NZ_VPDH01000051.1, forward strand.
GGCACTAATTCCAGCGCTCATTGGTATGTGGGCAGGGAAAAAAATCCGTTACCGCATTCCAGAACAAAAATTCCGTAAGGTGTTTTTTATCGGGTTGATTGCCCTCGGTGGCTATATGATGCTGCACCAGTTTGGCGTGATTTAAAGCCTAGACTTGGCCATCTAAAGTAGATTTTTCTGACAGTAGAAACTGACTAAAATGCTGATAATTTAAGGGTAAATCATCAAAATTACGTGCGGTGAGGAGCAGTTTTCGATTGGCCCATTCACCGCTGAGCTCAACTTGGGCAAAGGCATACAAACTGATTAATCGTTCGGCCGCACGTTTTGGCATGATGGCAATGCCCACACCATTCGCCACCACTTGGGCGATCGCGGCAAAGTTCGGCAAACGTAGCCGATACTGAATTTCACAGCCGAATAATTTGGCTTGTGCCTCGATCGATTGTTGCAAGGAATGATATTGCATCAAACCGACAAAGGGATAATTTAAAATCTCTGCGGGTTTGACGCTAGGTGTGGTGGCCAATTCATGGGTTATAGGGCAGATCAGCACCAACGGATCATCTGCAAACTCAAGTGTTTGTAGTTGTTCAGATTTAAAGAAACCTGAAATTAGCCCCAGTTGTGCATTACCTTGCTCTATCGCTGCAATGATGTCTTTAGACTCGGCTTCATGCAGCTCAATTTGTGTGTTGGGATTTTCCAGTAAATAACGTGGTAGCAAGACCGGTAAATATTCACTTTGTGCAGATGAATTACACCATAAGGTCATATTGGAACTCAGCCCATGGGCAAAGGGTCGCATAGCGTGTTCTAATTGTTGCCCCTCACCTAAGACGCGCTGTGCATGTTCAACCAAGGTTTGACCGGCAAGGGTCAGTTTGACCCCTTTGGCTTGGCGAGTGAACAGGGCGGTGCGGTAATGCTGTTCGAGTTTTTTAATCCGTTCACTGGCTGCTTGTAGCGAGATGGCAGAACGAGCAGCGCCTTTGGTCAGACTACCGCCGTCTACAATGTGCAGTACCAATTGAAGGTCGAACAAATCCAGTCGCATACGGTGTATTCCTTGGCTAATGCCTTATCTTACCGAAAGAGTAGCTATAAAAAAAAGCGACCTTTCGGCCGCTTTTCAATTGAATGTTGTATTCTTTTTTTAATGCCTTGGGGGCTTATTCTGATTTATCGCCCAAGCTAAAGAACCAGTTCAAAATCAGCGCTGCAAATGTTGCAGTACCAATACCGCCTAGGTTGAAGTTACCGAATTGAAGTGCAAAGTCACCTGTACCTAAAATAATCGTGACTGCTGCCACCATCAGGTTTTTGTTTTTTGAGAAATCGACTTTGTTTTCAATCCAAATTTTCGCACCTGCAATGGTAATTAGACCAAATACAACAATCGATGCACCTGTCAAAATGGCTTGCGGAATGGTATGAATAATCGCACCAAACTTTGGAGAAAGACCAAGGAAGATGGCGAATACACCTGCAAATACAAACACGATGGTCGAGTAAACACGCGTTACTGCCATCACACCAATATTTTCGCCATAAGTGGTCATACCCGGACCGCCGACACCGCCTGAAAGTGTAGTCGCAACACCATCTGCAACGAAGGCTTTACCAATGTGCGGATCGAGGTTTTCACCTGTCATCGCGCCCACAGCTTTGATATGCCCAAGGTTTTCTGCAACCAAAATCAAAGCAATCGGTGCAATGATCAGCATGGCATTGAAATCAAAAACAGGCGAATGGAATTGAGGAACACCAAACCAAGCGGCTTGTTGCACTGGCAAGAAATTGATTGGCGTGCCATGACCCATGACATTGGAAATGATGTAATACACCAAATATGCCAGTAATAGACCGACCAATAGCAATAAGCGTTGTAATAAGCCCTTCGTGAATACAGCAATTGAACCCATACATAGTACAGTTACTAAAGCCATCCACATATTAAAGTTATTACCGGCAACCCCTTTAATGGTCACTGGGGCAAGGTTGAGACCAATGATCATCACCACTGCACCTGTAACGACAGGCGGCATGAGTTTTTCAATCCAACGTGTACCCGTTGCCATCACGATAAAACCAAAAATGGCATATAAGATACCGCAGGCCATGATCCCGCCTGCTGCCATCGCGATATTGGCATTTGGCGCGCCAGTACCTGATGCTGCATAACCGGTTGCCGCGATCACCACACCAATAAAGGCAAAACTAGAACCTAAATAACTTGGTACACGACCACCTGTCATAAAGAAGAATAGGATGGTACAGATCCCCGACATTAAAATCGCAAGGTTGGCATCAAAGCCCATCAAAAATGGCGCAAGGACAGTTGCACCAAACATTGCAAAAGCATGTTGTATCCCCAATACAACACTTTGCACCGGAGGTAGGTACTCATTTGTACCTACAGGACGTGCATCAATATTGCCTTCGTACGGGCGCCATTTGGGAAACCAATTGGACATAAAATGAGCACTCAATAGATAAATTGTGCACATCATACTCTTGTTTTTTAGAAGATTTAATCTCTTTTAAAAATATTTTGTTCAAATTAATTACATGACTTTACATGTAAATTTACCAAATGGTAAAAGTTTTAAGGGTGTAAAAATGGCATTAAATCATGCAATTAATCAAATAGGATAAGAGTCAATACTTCATAAATTTTTCTTATTTTATATATTCCAAAATGAATTAAAACTAATATGACTGATCGAAAAAAAAGCACACAGTTCTGTGTGCTTTTTGAAAACTTGGAAGATTTAGCCTGTGTTACGCAAACCTGCCGCAATACCCGCGATGCTGACCATCAACGCATGGTCGACTGGGGTATTTTCAGCTTGACGCTCGGCAAGGTATGCACGGCGGCGTTTCATTAGCTCGGCTTGTAGTAAATGTAGCGGCAATAAATAAGGCTTACGCACCTTCATGGATTGGTCGAGCACATCGTTACTGCTGAGTAATTTCGATTCACCTTTGAGTGCTAATAGCGTTTGTACCGCATCACGTAAACGCTGACGTAACTCTTCGCCCAACTGTTTGAGGTCTGCGTCATCAGTCAGATGAGACTCATAATACAGCGCCACATGACCATCGGCTTTGGACAAGACCATTTCCAACATATCAATCAGGGTTTGGAAATACGGCCATTGCTCTAACATTTCTTCGAGTGTCTGCTTTTGACCTTGATCAATCACTTGATTAATCGCAGCACCAGTACCGAGCCAAGCAGGAAGCATCAAACGGATTTGCGTCCATGCGAACACCCAAGGAATCGCACGTAATGACTCAATGCCACCGCTGACTTTACGTTTGGCTGGGCGTGAGCCGAGCGGTAACATTTGTAGTTCCAGTTCTGGCGTTACAGTCCGTAGGTATTTTACAAAATGCGGATTTTCACGCACGGTTTGACGATACACCTGTACCGACAGATCCGTCATGCTGTGCATGAGCTTGCGCCATTCCTGTTTCGGTTCAGGCGGTGGTAATAAGGTCGCTTCTAAGGTCGCTGCGGTGTAAATTTCCAGGTTTTGTAAGGCAATGCCTTCTAATCCAAACTTGAAGCGAATCATTTCCCCTTGTTCAGTGACACGGATCGCACCTGAAATTGAACCCGGCGGCTGTGAAAATAGGGCTTGCTGTGTCGGCGCTCCACCACGGCTGATTGAACCGCCACGGCCATGGAATAATGTCAGTTGTACATCATGTTTTTTCGCAACCGCGGTTAATTCTTCCTGCGCACGATACTGCGCCCAGTTTGCCGACATAAAGCCCGCATCCTTGGCTGAGTCTGAATAGCCAATCATCACTTCGTGTTTACCCTGAATATGCTGCTTATACCAATGCATATTAAATAGGGTATTCATGGTACGGGCTGCACCATCCAAATCTTTTAAGGTTTCAAACAGTGGAACGACGCGTAGCGCTTGTTTGATGCCGGCTTCTTTTTGCAGTAACAATACGGCCAAGACATCACTCGGATGTTCTGCCATGGAAATAATATAAGCCCCTAAACTTTCAGGTGGCTGTTCTGCCAAAGTGCGCATGGTCGCAAAGACTTCTTGTACATCTGGATGTTCAATCAGGCTTTGTTTTGGCTCATTTAAAAACTTCGGTAACAGTGGACGTTTGCTTTGGAGTTCCTGAATCAAGAAGTTTTGACGGGCTTGCTCCGTCCATGTTTCAAAATTGCCTAAACCTAAATATTCGGTAATGGCAGAAATGGCTTGGCGATGACGTGTGGATTCCTGACGAATATCTAATTTGAGTAATTCGATACCGAAACAATTCACTCGATGAATAAAGTCGAGTAACTGACCATTGGCAATTTCAGGTAAACCGCTGTCAATCAGAGAGCGATAGCAAACCAACAGTGGATCAAGCAACTCATGGCGGCTTTTAATGACTTGGCTATCGTCCGCATCTTCGCCACGGAGTTTCAGTGCCAACCAGTGACGAGTGGCTTTGAGGCGTTCACGTGCATCACGTAGATATTCACGATACGGTTCAGGGTGGAAATGACCCAAGGCATCACTAAGCTCTTTGCTGCATTCTTGAATCGAAAGTTCCCAGCGCAGGTCTTCGATATCGCGTAAATACAGGTCGGCAGCTTTCCAACGTGAAAGCCACAGCACTTCTTGAGTAATGTTATGGGTGACGTTTGGGTTGCCATCACGGTCACCTCCCATCCATGATGCAAAGCGCACAGGGGCAACATTTAAAGGCAAGGTCTTGCCACAATGATCTTGAACCATGCCATCCAATTCACGCATGAATTTGGGTACAGCATTCCACAGGGTCTGTTCAATGGTCGTGAAGCCCCATTTGGCTTCGTCGACAGGCGTCGGGCGATGTTGACGAATTTCATCCGTTTGCCATGCCGAGCAAATCAGTTGTTTTAAATCATCCAGTACGGCTTTGCGTTCGCGTGGCGTAAGTTTTTGTTGATCCATTTTAAACAGGCAATCATTAATCCCATCATATTTTTGGATCAAGGTACGGCGGCTAACTTCGGTTGGATGTGCAGTCAGTACCAATTCAATTTTTAATTCACAAATTTGTTGGAACAGTTGTTCTGCGCTGATGTTATTGCTTTTAAATTTTTCAAATAAATGATCCAGTGGATTCGGTGAGGGCGCTTGCTCATCAAACTCACTTTGGCGACGGCTGCGCACCACATTGTATTGTTCGGCAATATTGGCAAAGTTGAGAAAGTGCGTAAATGCACGGGTCAGTGGCAGAATTTCTTCATCTTTTAAATTTAAAAATAATTGTTCTAACTGTTTTTCGGCTTCAACTTGTCCATCGCGCGCGCCTTTAGACAAAGCACGAATTTGCTCTACCTGATTAAACAAATCTTGTCCTGCATGCTGCTTTAGGGTTTCACCCAATAAATTGCCCAGTAAGCGCACGTCTTCACGTAATGGAGCATCAATTTGTTGAATCATTTGTTATTTCTCCGCGTATTCCTGTCTCGACTATACCCCGAAAGTGCCGTGGCAAAAGGGGGTACAGACAAAAGTCGGATGACTTTTCTAGGTAAATGAGCAATAGCTATGCCATTTGTTTCAGTTTAGCGTTGAAATATTTCAGAAAATGCTTAGTTTTGCGTGCCGAGTTGATATTTCAGCATAAAGATGTCGATGGCAGAGTGAATAATGGCCTGCCGCTCTGCTGCTTCAGGTACTGGGCGCATGCCCAATAAGACTTCTTGATGGCGTAGTCCCATCAGTAGCGACACAATCAGTTCAGTTTGTCGGGCAGGATGATCCTGCTGAATGAAATTTAAAGCCGCTGCATCTTGAAAGAAATTTTCCCAAACCTGTCGCATTTTCAAATGTGAAGCACGATAAAATTGCTCGACCAAAGGGCTATGTTCAGCAGCTAATTCTAAAAGCAACAAATCGAGCTTAATGGCTTCTGGCAAATTGACGATGTTCAGGGCGAGTTCGCAGACTTCGTTTAACACCACAATAAAATTGCTGTCAGCTGTTAGTTCACGTGGACGGGTACTTAAGATGTGCTCGCATGTGTCTTCAATGGCGCAGGTAAATAAAGTCGCTTTGTCTTGAAAGTGGTTATACACCGTGAGTTTGGTCACGCCAGCATTTTGCGCAATTTGATTCATACTGGAGCCGTGATAGCCCATTTCTAAAAATAGCTGCTTTGCCGACTCTAAAATGCGTTGTCGTTTTTCTAAGTCTTTCGGGCGGCCGACGTTCATTTGCTGAAAAAATTCCAAAAAAGGCGAAAAGGTCATTGATTTCGGACAAATAATCTAATTAATGTACCGTATGGTTTATTAATTAAAAAATAATCAATCTAATTGAATAATATTCTGCCCTAAAAAATACTTTTTATTAAGAGCGAACTTCATGAGTACGATTAAGACCACAGTTGTCAGCATGATCATCGTTTGCAGTGTGACCTTATGGGGATGCAGCAAGGATAAAGCCCAAACTGAACAGGAAGTTCCATTTGTGATGGTGACTCAGCCGAGTGCAAGCCATTTTGAACAAAAAAGTTATGCAGGTGATGTGCAAGCCCGTCAGCAAACGGCATTGGCTTTTCGTGTCAGCGGACAAATTACCGAACGTTATGTTGAAGTTGGTGATCAAGTCCGAGTAGGGCAGGTCTTGGCAAAACTGGATGTCAAAGATGCACAATTACAACTCAATGCTGCGCAAGCACAGCTTGAAAGCGCACGTTCCGCAGCGCAAATTGCTGAAGATGAATTAAAGCGCTTCAAGCAATTGCTACCAGTCAATGCCGTGAGTCGCTCACAGTATGATGCAGTCGAAAATCAGTACAAAGCTGCGCAGTCCAATTTAAAACAAGCACAATCTAACTATGATGTCAGTCGTAATCAAACCGGTTATAACCAATTAATCGCCAATAAAAATGGTGTGATTACTGAGCGTAATATTGAAATTGGCCAAGTGATTTCAGCCGGTCAGCCCGCCTATCAGTTGGCGATTGCCGGTGAACGTGAGGTGGTGATTGGGGTGCCGGAACAAGCTGTAACCGATATTAAAGCCGGGCAGGATGCCTGGGTCACTTTATGGTCTAAACCACAGGAAAGATTTGCTGCGTATGTACGTGAAATTAGCCCTGCCGCAGATCAGTCGCGTACCTATAGCGTGAAAGTTGCACTGCGTGAGGGCAATAGCGCGATCCAATTGGGGCAAAGTGCTAGAGTCTTTTTAAATAAAGCACAGCACAACGTCATTCAAGTTCCGCTTTCGAGTGTGTCTGCCAGTGGTCAGCAGGCCTATGTGATGGTGGTGAATGCCGATCATACTGTGCGTAAAGTTCCGGTGACTTTGGGTGAATATGGCCGTGAAACCGTACCCGTATTGAGTGGTCTCAATCCAAATGATTATGTGGTGGTCGGCGGTGTGCATCTACTGCGTGAAAAACAAAAAATTAATCCGGTTGACCGTGAAAATCGTGCTGTCCAAATTTCTGGAGGCGCGAAATCATGAATTTTAACCTGTCAGAGTGGGCACTGAAAAATAAAGGCTTAATCCTCTATTTTATGATTTTACTGGGCATTATTGGCATCGTGTCGTATTCCAAATTGTCGCAGAGTGAAGACCCACCATTTACTTTTAAAGTCATGGTCATCCAAACTTATTGGCCTGGAGCAACAGCCAAAGAAGTTTCAATGCAGGTAACGGATCGCATTGAAAAGGAACTGATGACCACCGGGCAATATGAACGGATTATGGCCTATTCACGGCCGGGTGAGTCGATGGTGACATTTGTCGCTAAAGACAGCCTACGTTCACAGCAAGTTCCGGATGTTTGGTATACGGTACGTAAAAAGGTCAACGACATTAAACATCAATTGCCTTCTGGCGTGCAGGGACCATTTTTTAATGATGAGTTTGGCGATACCTTTGGCAATATTTATGTCTTGACCGGCAAAGACTTCGACTATGCCACCATGAAGGAATATGCCGACCGCTTACAACTGCAATTGCAACGGGTCAAAGATGTAGCCAAAGTGGATTTAATCGGGCTGCAAGACCAAAAAATTTGGATTGAAATTTCCAACACCAAAGCAACGCAGATGGGTGTGCCGATAACTGCCATTCAACAAGCCTTGCAGCAACAAAATACCGTAGCCAGTGCTGGATTCTTTGAAACCAACTCCGACCGTATTCAAGTTCGGGTCAGTGGCAATTTACAAAATATTGATGAACTGCGTCAGATGCCACTGTTGGTGAATGGTCGAACCATTCAACTGGGTGATGTAGCAGATGTCTATCGCGGTTTTAGTGATCCACCGCAACCGCGTATGCGTTTTATGGGTGAAAATGGTTTAGGTATTGCCGTGTCGATGCGAAAGGGTGGTGACATTCTGTCTCTGGGCAAAAATCTTGAAACCGAGTTTGCTCGCCTGCAAAAAACTTTGCCTTTGGGTATGGAGCTGAAAAAAGTTTCTGATCAACCAGTGGCAGTGAAACGCAGTGTCAATGAGTTTATGAAAGTCTTGGCTGAAGCGGTCATTATTGTTTTGTTGGTCAGCTTTTTCTCATTGGGTTTTCGTACCGGACTGGTGGTCGCATTTTCCATTCCTTTGGTACTGGCAATGACCTTTGCCGGCATGCAAATGTTTGATGTTGGGCTGCACAAAATTTCCTTAGGCGCACTGATTTTAGCGCTGGGACTTTTAGTGGATGACGCCATTATTGCGATCGAGATGATGGCGATTAAGATGGAGCAGGGCTATACCCGACTGCAAGCCGCTGGTCATGCATGGAGGACTACGGCTTTTCCAATGTTGACCGGAACCTTAATCACCGCAGCAGGTTTTTTACCCATTGCGACAGCGGCATCAAGCACCGGTGAATACACCCGTTCAATTTTCCAAGTAGTGACTATTGCGCTCATTGTATCGTGGTTTGCAGCGGTGCTGTTTGTACCATATTTGGGTGATAAATTATTGCCTGATTTCAATAAAGATCTAATTCAAAAAGCACCGTGGTATCAGCGTTTGTGGGCACGTTTGCGTAAGCAACCAGAACCTCAGCCAACAGTGCATCATGCGGGCGAACAGCACGATCCTTATCAAACTCAGTTTTACCAACGCTTTCGCGGTTGGGTCAATACCTGCGTGACTTATCGTAAAACTGTCATTGCTGCGACGGTCGGCATTTTTGTGTTATCCATTTTGATGTTTAAAACTGTGCCACAGCAGTTTTTTCCACCGTCGAATCGCGCTGAAATTTTGGTGGATTTAAAACTGGAAGAAGGTGCTTCGCTGAAAGCCACTGAAGCCGCAGTGAAAAAAGTCGAAGCGTTCCTCTCGAAAAAACAGGGGATTGATAACTTTGTTGCTTATGTCGGAACGGGGTCGCCGCGTTTTTATTTACCTTTAGATCAGCAATTGCCCCAAGCAAGTTTTGCACAGTTTGTGGTGTTGGCTTCCTCTTTGGATGATCGCAATGAAATCCGTGAGTCATTGGCAGAAGAAATTCGTAAATTACTGCCTGAAGTGCGCACTCGTGTGTCGTTATTGGAAAATGGTCCACCTGTGGGTTATCCATTGCAGTTCCGTGTCTCAGGGGAGGATCTGACTTTAGTACGTGAATGGGCGCAACGTGTTTCTGCAACAGTCAGTGAAAACCCAAACACCACCAATGTGCATTTAGATTGGGGTGAGCCGAGTAAAGTCATTCAGTTGGATATTGACCAAGACCGTGCACGGCAAATGGGTGTGTCGAGTTTAGATTTGGCGAATTTTCTTAACAGTTCGATCAGTGGCGCAGTGATTAACCAATATCGTGAAAAGCGTGAATTGATTGAAATACGTATGCGTGGCGATCAGGCAGAGCGATTGGATGTTGGTTCACTCAGTAGTTTGGCAGTACCGACCAGCAATGGCAGTTCAGTCCCATTGGCTCAAATTGCAAAAATTGAATATCGCTTTGAAGAAGGCTTGATATGGCATCGTAACCGTTTGCCAACCATTACGGTGCGTGGGGATATTCGCAGTAAATTACAGCCTGCTACAGTCGTTGGTGAGTTAAAAGAGCCATTTGATCAGTTACGTGCTGAGATGCCAAATGGTTATTTACTTGAAGTAGGCGGTACAGTTGAAGAATCGGCGCGAGGTCAAAACTCAGTGAATGCGGGCATGCCACTCTTCCTTGCAGTGGTCATGACTTTATTAATGATTCAGCTGCGTAGCATTTCACGCGCAGTGATTGTGTTTTTAACAGCGCCACTGGGTATTATTGGTGTAGTGCTGTTCCTATTATTGTTTAATAAACCTTTTGGTTTTGTGGCGATGCTGGGCACAATCGCGCTGTCAGGTATGATCATGCGAAATTCACTGATTTTAATTGATCAGATTGAGCAAGATATTCAGTCGGGGGAGTCTGCATGGGATGCCATTATTAATGCCACAGTGCGCCGTTGTCGTCCAATTGTGTTGACCGCTTTGGCTGCGGTACTGGCAATGATTCCACTTTCTCGTAGTATTTTCTTCGGGCCGATGGCAGTTGCCATTATGGGCGGTTTGATCGTGGCGACGCTGTTGACGCTCTTCTTTTTACCAGCATTGTATGCGCAGTGGTTTAAAGTGAAAAAAACTCAGCAGAATCCTTAAAACTGTCATAATATTGGGTGCGAAATATGGAATTTTTCTCTATAGTAGCGCCTGATCTACAAAGACATTTTTAAAAAGTAAAAAAGCCACAAATGCAGTTCGGTATATTGTGGTTTATGGGGTTGAAGAACAGATGACAGCAGACAATCTAGCCAAGTATCGCCATTATGTTGCGATTTCTTATGTCTTCATGTTTTTTGCCCTTTTCACACTGATTAGTGGTGTTTTTGCCTACTTTCTTGCACGTAAAGTCACTCAAATTGATTCTGCTGAAGTTTGGTTGCAAGCCCAAGCACTCTGGGTGATGCGTACGGTAGTCATTTATACCTGTATGGCTGTGTTTGCAGCACTTTGGTTTATTCCTTTATTTTTCTACTATTGGGATACTTACCTATGGGTAACCGCATGTACAGTTATTGGCGTGGTTTTTTCAGGCATCGCATTTCTATATTTGCTCAATGCTTGGATCCAAGGTCTTTCAAAATTCGTTAAAAACAAAGCGGTATTTTAAGCCGTTTAAATTTTTTTCCCACATTCCCCTTGAAAAAATGGTTTGATCCCCCAATTTCAGACCACAGTTAAGTATTAAATTGAATTCCGTGAGGAGCATCGCCAGACATGGCTAAACGTGATTATTATGAGGTTTTAGGCGTATCTAAAACCGCAGGTGATGATGAAATTAAAAAAGCCTACCGTAAGTTGGCGATGAAGTATCACCCTGACCGTAACCCAGACAACCCAGAAGCTGAAGAAAAATTCAAAGAAGCTGCAGAAGCTTATGAAGTTTTATCGGACAGCGAAAAGCGCAGTATGTATGACCGTATGGGGCATCAAGCGTTTGAAGGTGGTATGGGCGGTGGTGCAGGTGGCTTCGGCGGTGGCTTTAGCGCAGAAGACATTTACAGCCAATTTGGTGACATTTTCGGTGGCGCATTTGGTGGCGGTGGTGGCCGCGGTCAACAACGTGCACGTCGTGGTTCAGACCTTCGATACGTCATGGAATTGACCCTTGAAGAAGCGGTAAAAGGCGTTAAAAAAACCATTACCTTTACTGCTCCAGCACCGTGTGACGCATGTGATGGAAAGGGTTCAAAAAATCCGAAAGACGTTGAAACCTGTAAAACTTGTCATGGTGCGGGTCAAGTTCGCATGCAACAAGGTTTCTTCTCTGTACAGCAAACCTGTAGTACCTGTCGTGGTCAAGGCCAAATCATTAAGAACCCTTGTAACAAGTGTCATGGTTCAGGTGTTGCCGATCGTCAGCAAACTCTAGAAGTCACAATTCCTGCGGGTGTTGATAATGGCGACCGCGTACGTTTAAGTGGAAAAGGTGAAGCCATTCGTGATGGCCAATCTGGCGACTTATATGTAGAAGTGGTTGTTCGTGAGCACGAAATTTTCCAACGTGATGGTGCAGATCTGTATATGGATGTACCGGTTTCAATTGCAGATGCCGCTTTAGGTAAAGAAATTGAAATTCCAACTTTGGAAGGTCGTGTAAGTTTGAAAGTGCCTGAGGGTACACAAACGGGTAAATTATTCCGCTTACGTGGTAAAGGTGTGAAGCCTGTACGTACCAGCATGACGGGTGATTTACTGTGCCGTATTGTGGTCGAAACACCAGTGAATTTAACTGCACGTCAACGTGAGTTGTTAAAAGAACTGCAAGATACAATGGATGGCGATGACAACAAATCATCACCGAAGAAAAAATCATTCTTCGACCGTTTGTTTGACTAAGTTGAAATGAAATGGACAGTATGTAAAAACTGTCCTGATTCAAATAAAAAAGCCTGCTGAAAAGCAGGCTTTTTTATTGATCAAATTATTGGTGAGTAGCGGTTATAGGTGGAAGTAAATCTTCGTAAGGCATATCGATTTTATAAATAGTTTTTAAACGTTGTAGCTGATGGCGAGCTTCAGCTTCATAGCCATTAAAAGCCAATAAACGTGCATATTTAATGATGTGGTATTTGGCTGGATAACTACGCACCAATTTATCTGTTTCTTGTAGGGTTTGTGCCGAAACTTTTTGATATGGATTTAAGCGAATGATCGCAACACGATGTTTAAATTCAGTCAGTAAATAAATTGGCTCATGATTGGTGATCTTTTCAGGGCTCTTTTCATATTTAGAGGCTTGTCCTAACTGGATCGCTGCATTGGCATAGTCACGGTAAATCACAGTGATTAAAATGGCACCCACCATAAACACGATACGTATGAACCACGGTGATAATTGAAAAGCTGAAGTGTTCAGCTTACCAGCTTGCAAAATCCCGATAATAAAACCGATCGGTAACAGGAAGTAAGCGTAGTTTTGCGGAAATTCCAACATGGCATGAATGACAAATACGCCGACCATGAGTAGCCCAATGACCGACAAGGCAGACTTTGCCATTTTCTGGAGTTGGATGCCCCAATAAGCAAAATAAGCCAAAAATGGAATACCAATAATCGCGCCATTCCACAATAAAAAGTCTAAGATGAAATTGTGCGCACTACGCACCCAAACCGGGCCTGGTACAGTATCTGAAATGGCAACAAACGCCGTACTGGTTTGATGCCAACCATAACCAAACCAAGGCTGTGCAGCAACAGCATGGGCCATTTGTGTCCAAATTGCCAACCGCGACATATCTCCACCAGCACGCTGTGCAATATCACGACTTTCCTGAATATTCATGTCGGATAGTTGGATTATCATTTGGCTCAGCTTCGGCATCAATACAATCAGCGCGATAAAGCCAATAAACCACGCCAAGCTATAAAACCAACGTAAGCGAATAAAATCGCGATATTGTGCATAAGCCAAGTAAAGTAAAATACAGAGGCTTGCGACCCAAGAGGTACGTGATTGGCTTAAGGCAATACCAATTAAAATAGGTATGGCAGCAGCTACCAAGTAACGAGTCTTCACTTTGCCTTGCTCATATAGATATAAGCAAGCCAATAATGCCATCAGCAAGAAGGTCGCCATATTATTAGGTTGAGCAAAATTGGCAAAAGGACGAGTTGTACCACTGATTTTCATGACAAATGGTAAGAACGAATCGAAGTCTAACCACTGACAAATCGCTATCAGTCCGGTCAGAACACCAGTAGCCACAAAGGTATAACTTAAATAAAGGAATGTTTTCTCACGATCTACTGTAGTTCGAGACAAGCTAAAGCCCAAATTAACGCACAGCCAAAAGCTGAATACAAACAACATACACAGGAGTGCAATGCTGAAATAGTAGATTTGCCCTAACATCAGCTGCATCAACGGAACGGCAGCTAAAACCAACAAGGGTAAGGAAATTTTTGCGACATCTAGCTTTTGTTTGAAGAAGGTAGCAGCTAAAGCAAACAGTGCAAAAAAGGTATAAAGCTCACCCGTGTAGGTTGCCCAAGGACGGTAATGAATCGGAATTAGCCATGCCAATGCAATACATATAGCAGCACAAAGATACAGTAGGGTTTTCATGAAAATTCAGGATAAAAAGAACGCGCCTATCATACCGTGAAATTGAGCGAGCTTGGTGATGTAAGCGTCAAACAGACAGAAAAGCGATGGACATACAGTGCGCATAGTATTGACTGTAAAAGCATCAGGAAATTTGAACTTTTTATGAATTCTAACTTAGCCTGTGTATGGAGTTTTGCTATAGTAAGACCAATTTTGAATCAACATTAGGAAAATGTTATGTCAGCTTCTCCACGCATTGGTGTATTAGGTGCAGGCGGTCGTATGGGACGCATCTTAATTCAAGCAGTTCAACAAGCGGGCTATCAATTGGCTGCTGCAGTAGAACGTCCTGAAAGCAGCTTAATTGGTGCAGATGCTGGTGAGCTTGCTGGCATTGGTGCAGTGGGTGTGAAGGTTGTCGGTAACTTGGCTGATGTACTGAAAGACTGTGATGTGGTCATCGACTTTACTGCACCTGTTGCAACAGCACAGCATTTAAAATTATGCCGTGAAGCGGGTGTTGCAATTGTGATTGGTACGACGGGTATGAATGATGAGCAAAAAGCTTATCTAGATCAAACAGCAACAGAAACCCCAGTAGTCTATGCAGCGAACTATTCGGTCGGTGTAAACGTTTCGATTAAACTACTTGAACTTGCATCAAAAGTGTTTGGCGATACCGTGGATATTGAAGTGATTGAAGCCCATCATCGTCATAAAGTCGATGCTCCATCAGGTACAGCGTTAATGTGGGGCGAAGCCATTGCCGATACTTTAGGGCGTGACTTAAAACAAGATGCCGTGTATTGCCGCGAAGGTCATACTGGTCCACGTGAACGTCAAACTATTGGTTTCCAAACGATTCGTGGTGGTGACATTGTCGGTGAACATACTGCGATGTTTATTGCTGATGGTGAGCGTGTGGAAATTACCCATAAAGCGACCAATCGTATGAACTTTGCAGCCGGTGCTGTTCGTGCCGCAGCATGGGTTGTGGGTCGTGATGCACGTAAATATGACATGAAAGATGTATTGGGCTTTAACGATATTGAGGTATAAACCTCCGTTAAATTCCGTTATAACAACAAAATAAAATTAAAATAAGACGATCAATGGAATGAAAAAAGTCATATGTATGCTTTGTACTGTCGCAGTGACTGCGGCAGTACAAGCGAAACCAATGGACAATGCTAAACTGAGTATTCATAAAAACAATATTAAAGTTTGGACTTATCAAAATGAACAAAACCCAGTCATTCAATACAAAGCTGAAACCAGTTTTGATGTGCCGATGGAAAATGCGGTCAGTTTGGTTTTAGATGTGGAAAATGCAGTGAAATGGGTACCTTATATGGGTAGTGTAAAAGTACTGTCCCGAGATGACAAAAAAGGTGAATTTACGCTTTACATGGTTTTGGATTTTCCTTTTCCGTTAAAAGACCGTGACTTAGTTGTGCAGGGTAAAATACGCAAAGATGCACAGGGCAATATCAGTATTCATAACAAAGGCCTTAAAAAAGGCTATCCACTTAATCCCAATTATGTACGTTTAACTGAATATGAAGGTGATTGGACCTTCCAACGTTTAAGTAATCAAAAAGTGAAAGTATCGACTTCAGGATATGCGAATCCTGAAGGGTCGATTCCACTCAGCTTTGTGAATATGTTCGTACAGCAACAGCCCTATCAAATGCTGCAAAAAATGAAAGTGCAACTGGCAACTTATAAACCAATAGCACTTCATGACGTTTTAAAATAAAAGCTATCTTTGCAAATTCGGTCGTGATGTTTCAGCCAATGAAAAAGCAGTTAGCTGTTTAAGCTGTTGAGGTTCTGGTAGTTCAATACTTAGCAGTGTTTCTAACTGGTTGTCAGCTTTTTGTGGATCATGCAACTTAATTTGAATTTGGCGTGACGAGGTCTGTTGACAGGCAAAGCGTAACTTCGCTTGTTGGGGCGTCAAATTTAAGTTGTTACTGTGTTGAGCTGAATAGACATAGATTTTTTGCTGTAAATTACCAGCTGCTAAGGGCTGGATCTGTCTTAATTTATATTCATTCAGCTTTTGGGCATTGAGAAAGCCTTCAATCAATGCATTACAAACGAAATTTTGCTGCTGTTCTGCCACAGTTTGCGCATCTTGCTGACAGGCACTCAATAAAAATGTAGTGATGATAACGCTGCCCAAAGTAAATTTTGTAAGTTTGAAAGCCATACATCCTCCTCTGTATTTTTTGATTTTTAACTGAATAAACACAGCTTAAATCTGTTATTTTTATGGGTACAGATACAGAAAATATTAAAAATAGGGTACAGGTGGCATTTCAATATCAAAGCTTAGCGGCAAGCATGGCGCATAAAATATATAGCGGTGAACTTATCGCAGGGCAGCGCCTCAATTCGCTTCGTCAATTTGCTCAAAAGCAAGGTATTAGTTTGAATACCGCAAAAAATTGTTATGAGTTGCTCGAGGCACAAGGTCTGATTTATGCGCAAAATAAGGCAGGCTATTTTGTAAAATGGCAGCAGCTCGCTAACCCGTATGATCACTTAGCATTACCAGAGCATCCAGATTTTCAACCTGCATCGCGTGATGTGTCGCATTTAGAATTACAAATTCAGATTCAAGAAGATGCTATCAATAATCAATTGATTCATCTTGGTTCCATTCAGCTCTCACCAAATTTGATTCCTACTGAAGCCTTGCGTCGTTCTGTGCAGCGTGCGCTCAAACATTGTAAGCCCGAAGATTTTCTTTATAGTGATCGACAAGGACATCCAATACTGCGTGAAGCATTATCAGCGCATTGGGCTGAAGACGGTTTTCATATTGCAGCTGAACAAATCTATATCAGTAATGGCTGCATGCCCGCACTTTCGACGATTATTCAAACTATAACTGAACCTGGTGACAGCATTATTGTGCCGACACCGAATTATAATGGTCAGTTGCAATTGCTCGCTTTATTAGAACGTAAAATCATTGAAATACCTGCAGATAGTAATGGTTTTGATTTAGAACGTTTAGACCAAGCCATGCAACAACCCCATGCAAAAGCATGCTTATTGACAGCAAATTTTCAAAATCCTTTGGGTTTTTGTTTAAGTAATCAAGAGAAAGAAAAAATTGCACAATTGGCGGCGCAGTATCAATGCCCAGTGATTGAGGATGATATTTATGCCGAGTGCAGTCATGCGCAGCAGCGCCCTTTACCCATTCAATATTGGGATCAACACGGATATGTGGTGTATTGTGGTTCTGTCTCGAAATCGTTGTCACCTTCTTATCGGGTGGGCTGGTTTTGCCTACCGACGCGGCTTAAACATTTACATGCGCGGCTACTGATTCAAAATGTTTTAGTGAATACACCGCTGCAATTGGGTTTGGCCGATTTAATTTACAGTCGCGCTTATCGACAGCATTTAACGGCGTTAAGACCTAAACTGCATGAGCAAGTGCAGCAATATCGTGATTTTATTGCCCATGCATTTGAAGGTGTGGAGATCCGTTTAAATCAGCCACAGGGAAGTTATGCTCTCTGGTTGCAATTACCCGCGCAGATTGACAGTTGGGATCTGTATTGTTTTGCCCAGCAGCACGGTATTAACATTGTGCCGGGACTGTTGTTTGGTGGTGCAGATCGTTACCGTAACTGTATTCGCCTGAATGCAGGACATGAACTGTCTGAACAGATACAACAGGCGATCCAGTTATTGGCCAATTGGGTTAAAAAGACTTTAAAAATTTGATTTGAATAGCGTTAATCAAAATCAGCTTTAAGCACAACGCGATAACGCACTTGGCCTGAATGTAAGCGTTCAATGGCTTCATTCACTCGTGACATAGGGAACAGTTCAATCTGTGGCGCAATATTTTGACGTGCGGCAAATTTCAGAAGTTGACGCAGTGCGGCAGGCGATCCAGTTGAAGAACCGGTGACTGATTTAGCACCGCTAATCAACATGCCCGCAGGAATCTGCATTGGCTCTAGTGCAAGTCCGAGCATATGCACACTGCCATTTGGTGCGAGTGTAGATAGATAGGCTTGCCAGTCTAAAGTGACATTTACTGTACTTAAAATTAAATCAAACGTGCCACGATGTGCCTTAAGTGCAGCCGTGTCACGACTACTGAGCACATGGTCTGCACCCATGGTTTTGAGTTCGTCAGTTTTATCAAGACTTGAGGTAAATGCGGTAATTTCACAGCCCCATGCTTTCAATAACTTAATTGCCATATGACCTAAGCCGCCAATCCCAATTACTGCAACGTGATGAATGGCTTGAATTTGGTGCTGTAAAATTGGATCAAATACGGTAATGCCACCGCATAGGAGCGGGCCTGCACTCACAGGATCTAAATCATCAGGGAGGGGAATCACCCATTGCCAACCTGCACGGACTTTATCTGCAAAACCGCCTGCGTGTCCCACGATGGTTGCCGTTTTCCCACCCGTACATTGTACTTGCTGCCCTGATATGCATGGTTCACAGTGTTGACAGCTTTCAGCTGTCCAGCCAATGCCAACACGTTGACCCAGTTTTAGGCCTTTGGCTTCACTCCCAAGTTGTGTAATCGTTCCGATAATTTCGTGGCCTGGGATTGCAGGATAGACTGAGGATTTCCAGTCATTTTGGATAATTGAAACATCTGAATGACATAAACCACAGTACTCAACTTTGACTTCAACTTGATGGGCTTGTAGTTCGCCTGCATCAAATTGATAGGGAACCAATGTTTCGCCGGCATTCATTGCCGCAAAAGCACGAATTAAATTGTCACTCATTGTCCTTAGTCCTTATTAATCTATAAATACTCTAAATTTATTTGTTTAACTATTTAAATTCACAATGATTTTCATGGTCGTTTACCATACCAATTGCTTGCATGAATGCATAGCAAGTGGTGGGGCCTACAAATTTGAAGCCGTGTTTTTTTAAGGCTTTAGATAGGCTTTGACTCTGCACGGTTTGTGCGGGAGCAGCACGATAATCTGCGACATCATTATGTTGAACTGTATTATTAACAAATGACCATAACCACTGTACCGGATCAATCCCTTGCTCTTTAATACTTTGCCAAGCTTTGGCATTATCACGTATAGCAGTTAATTTTCCGATATGTCGAATGAGTCCAGCATCTTTTAATTTTTCTTGTAATTGTACTTCAGTCAATACAGCAATATCGGCTATAGCATGCTGAAAAAAATGTTGACGGTAGCAGTCACGTTTTTTGAGTACGGTAATCCAAGATAGGCCAGCTTGTTGTCCTTCAAGACACAACATTTCAAATAAGTGTGTTTCATCATGATTGGCTATTCCCCATTCATGATCATGGTAATGAATGTATAAAGGGTCTTCAGAGCACCAACCACAGCGTTGTTTTGTCATGTCCAGTGCTCCTGTGACAACTGAAACTTAAATTTTAAACTCAGTCCATTGATCACTTTTATTATCCCAATAGGACAGGATGGCTTGTCCTAAATCTGCAAATTGAATCCATACATCTTTGCCAGATTTGTCTGCGTAACCTGTGCTAATCAGCAGGGCTTCTTCAGTAATCTCCATGATCCAGCCCTGATGTGACTGACCATTAAGACTAATTTTTTGTTGATTGCCTGATTCTGCAAATTCCACCAGACGATTGATCAACGCTTCTGACATGTAAGATTCCTAAAAAATTAACGTAAATATGGATAAGGGTTTACCGCATTTCGACCCTTACCATTTAAGTAAATGCCATAATGTAAATGCGGTGCGGTATGGCGTGCGTTTCCAGTGTTACCCACATAACCAATCACATCGCCTTTTTTGACATAGTCGCCGACCTGTAAACCACGTTTGTGGCCATCAAGGTGCGCATAATAGTGCCATGAACCAGCAGGCCCCATAATCCATATCACTTTACCACCCAAATTGTTATTACGTAAGTCGGCAACTAAACCTTCTGTGGCACTCAATACTTTTGTTCCACGTGGAACTATAATATCAATGCCTTCATGGCTGCGACCTTGACTGCGTGCTGCACCCCAAGTGTCTTTAAGTTGACTACGTTTGACTTGATGAACGGGTACAGGAAGCTGATTAGCCAAGCGCATTTGTTGCAACTTTTTCACTTCCGCAGCAGGAAGGCTTGAAGAGGGTGCTTTTTTAGGTGCTGAGGTACAGGCAGAAAGTAGGGCTAAAAACAAACTGGTTACAGTGCCAATGACAAGGCGGCTAACAGACACTTTTTGAATCACAAATATCCCTATTCGTTATTTAAGTCGAGTCTGACTATGGCACAGATACGGCCGAGCTTTCTAGCGCAGAAATGAGTTTTTTCATTGCAGTGGGTATTCCTAACTGTGTTGCAGCAGTTGGACTTAACCACTGACCTTGTAGCTCAATTGAAATATGTTCTTTTTGATCATCGCTTGCTTTGAAACATAATGCTTCAAGTTGCCAAGTAAAATGGGTAAAGCTATGTGAAATCTCGACCCGTTGTGGCAACGCGGTTAAGCCTAAAGTTTGCGCTTGCTGTTGTAAGGCTGCAAGCTCATCAAAAATAGGTAAACACCATAAACCGCCCCATAAGCCACTGTCTGGACGTTGTAGCCAAAACCATTCATCTTGAGATTGGATTAATAAGACTTTTGCTGAACGAACAGGAACAGCTTTTTTCGGTTTTTTAAAAGGAAGGTCTGCTTCAATACCTTGTTGATGTGCTTTGCAATGCTGTTGCATTGGGCAATATAGGCATAGTGGTTTTTTGGGGGTACAGATGGTAGCTCCCAAGTCCATGATGGCTTGAGTATAGTCATGATTGCGTTCAACAGGGCAAAGCTCATCTGCTAATTTCCACATTTCACGTTCATACATCGGTTTAGATAAGTCATCTTCAATGGCAAAAAATCGTGACAGTACACGTTTCACATTACCATCCATAATCACGCCATATTGGCGTAAACCCAGTGACATTAAGGCACCACCAGTAGATGGCCCGATACCAGGAAGTTCTATCCATTCAGCTAAAGATTTTGGAAAATGTCCCTGCCGTGCAACAATTCCTGCTGCTTTATGTAAATTACGTGCACGTGCATAATAGCCAAGTCCAGCCCAATAGGGTGCGACATCATCCCAAGAAGCCATACCAAGGTCGTTTACAGTTGGAAAGCGTGTGATGAAACGGTCAAAATATTGTAAAACCGTTTTGACTTGGGTTTGCTGCAACATAATTTCCGATACCCACACTTTGTACGGATCATCTGCAACTTGCCACGGTAAATCATGGCGACCATGGATATCAAACCATTCAAGCAGGGCATCTGAAAATTTAAACATGAAACAACATCGAAACTAAAATCTGAGCATAGTATACATGCTTTGAGTTGGTGCTTTAGCGTACATAGCTTGCTTAGACTACAAGATTTAGAGCATTTAAAAGGAGCCGAAGCTCCTTTTAAAAGTGGGTTATGGTTTAATTTTCAAAACCCCAACGTGAGTCAAGTGCTAGTTTTTGATTGTCATAGCGTGGAATGATGTGAATATGCACATGGGCTGTTTCCTCACCAAAAACATGACCATCATTGAAACCGATATGAAAGCCTGTAGGTTGATATTTTAAATTCAGCTCATTACGTGCCTGTTCAAGCAGCGACATCAGACTTTTACGTTCTTTGTCGGTCACATCAAAAAAAGAACTGACATGTCGAAAAGGAACGATGACACTATGACCCTTCGACAAGCTATGAGGCTCAGGAAGCACAACACCAAAATCATTTTTTGCAAGAACGTCATATTCGTCGAAGTTGCAATATGGGCAATTGAGTTCTGTCATCTTTATCTCCTCGTTTATTTTTTGAATTTGAAACTTTATTTCATCACTTTTTATTTATTAACCAGATACTGATTAAACTTTTAAAGTTCGATCTAGTAATGCATACATCGCATTTAAGCTTTGTTGCTCTGCTGCTGCGTTATAGCCTAAATCGACATTATTCGCTTTTGCACGTTCATCAGCCAAAGGGTTGCTAAATCCATGCTTGGCATCGGCATACACGATGACATTATGGTTCACACCCGCAGCATGCATTTCTTCACGGAAACTCGCCACATCATCCAGAGTTACCATAGAGTCGAGTTCACCATGTTGCACCAAAAGCTCGGCTTGGACTTGGCCAGTTTGAGCCGGTGTTGCTGTTGCCAAGGTCGCATGAAATGTGACCACAGCATCTAGTTCTGCTCCTGAACGTGCGAGGTCTAAGACCACTTTACCGCCAAAGCAAAAACCGATTGCTCCGAGTTTAGCTGCATTTACTTCAGATTGCTGTGCCAAAGTGGTTAAAGCGGCAGACGCACGGGTCACAATTGTGTTTGCATGATCAAAGGTTTGCATCATCCATTCATAAGCTTGTTTCGCATCTGTAGTAACTTTTTTGTCACCATACATGTCCAGTGCTAAAGCTGCATAGCCATGTTCAGCCAATTCACGAGCACGTTGTTCGGTATATTCATTACGTCCCCACCACTCAGGTGAAACCAATACACCTGCAACGGGTTCAGATGTTTCAGGCGTGGCAAAATAGCCAATCAGTTTTGTGCCATCTGCAGCAGTATATTCAATTTCGCGTGTTTTGATTTTGACGGTCATGTTTAAATCCCTGTAAGGCAATGGAACGTTTGAATGCTTAGAAATTAAAGCATAAATAACAAAAATGATTTATCTAAATCTATGATGTCAATGTGAAATTTTGATGATTGAAAATAAATAAAGTAGAAATTAAATAATTGAGCATTGGGCGTGATCAGTTGATCATTACGCCCAGTTTAAACATTTTTAGAATTTTATTTATTCACAACTTCGATGAGTTCAACATCAAAGATGAGTGTACTGTTTGGCTCAATGACATCACCTGAGCCAATTTGTCCATAAGCTAAATTCGCAGGAATAAAGAAGCGATATTTTGCTCCTTCTTTCATCAGTTGTAGGCCTTCAGTCCAACCTTGTATCACTTGGCTCACTTGGAACATAGCAGGTTGGTTACGTGCGATAGAACTATCAAATACCGTATTGTCCAAAAGACGACCTTCATAATGTACTTTGACCGTTGAATTGGCTTTTGGCGTTTTCCCTTTACCTTGTTGAATCACTTGATACTGTAAGCCAGATTTTGTGATTTGAATGCCGGGCTTTTTCGTATTTTCACTTAGGAAAGCATTGCCAATTTTTGCATTTGCATCAGCTTTTTGCTTCAACTCAATGAGTTGTTTTGCTTCAGCTTGCTTTTTATATTGGGTTAAGGCACGTGTCATTTCTTCATCGCTGAGCGACGACACTTGACCTTTGGATGCTGCTTTTAATCCTGAAACAAAAGCATCAATATCGAGATCTTTAATAGATTCGGCATTACTGCGACCCATTAAATAGCCAAAGCTATAACCGACTTGCTCTGCGGCGCTACTTTTATTATTAACATCTTTGGCAAAGGTGCTACTTGTGCACAGTGCAAAACACAATAAACCCAGTCCTAATTTCATGCTTTTATCTCAAAATAAAGCAGGAGAGTTGTTAGGCTCTCCTGCATAGTTTTATTATTTAACTTCGATGAGTTCTACATCAAAAATTAATGTGCTATTTGGTGGAATGGTTCCTGGAACACCTTGCGCACCGTAACCGAGATTAGCTGGAATATAAAGCGTTGCTTTACCGCCTTCTTTCATGAGCTGTAGACCTTCAGTCCAACCCGGAATTACTTGGTTCAGTGGGAATTCAATCGGTTCTCCACGCTCTACAGAGCTATCAAATATAGTACCGTCAACAAGCTTACCCGTGTAATGCACTTTTACTACAGAAGTTGCTTGAGGTTGTTTACCTGTACCTTCTTTCGTTGTCAGGTATTGCAAGCCAGACGCTGTAGTTTTAACACCTGCTTTTGCTTTGTTTTCATTTAAAAAGTTATCGCTTGAGCTTTGCGCTTGCTGATTACTTTGAAGTTGTTTTTTCTGCATTTCTTGCTGGAATTCAGTATATGCTTTTTGCAGTTCTTCTTCTGTATAAGCTGGTTTAGTACGAGCATGGCCAGCACGCACACCTGTTACAAAGCTATCAATATCCAACTCAGGTGGTGTTTGATGTGCGACTTCATAACCTAATGCATAGCTAATTTTTGCGACAGCTGAAGCATTTGCAGCAGGTTGAGTTGATGTTGCTGATTGCGTAGCAGGTGTCTTGGTTGCATAGTAAACAGGAACAAGTGCGGCACCGCCGAGTAGAACAGCGACAGCGATAGGTAGGGCCTTACTCATATATTTTCCCACAATTATTTTATATGTAAAAAGTTGCTGAAATTCTAGCAGACTTTTCCTAACATGCGATTGCTATGAAAGTTAGAGCAAACACTGTGTAGGAAAGTTCATCATAGTCATCTTCTAATTTTTATACTATAACAGCATGAATATATAAAACATTTTTTATACATAATCTTTAGGTGTTTGTTTATTACTTATATAAAAAAGCCAGTGTATAAACACTGGCTTTTTTTTAATAGCTGAAAGTCAGTCTTGATCTTTAGCTGCTTTATAACTATATGAATAGTTATAACCATAACCATAACCATAACCAGCAGAACTACGCTGGATATCGTTCAAGATAATACCATTAACTTTGACACCCACTTGTTCAAAGCGATTTACAGTGAGTTCAAGTTCTTTCATCTGGGTTTTTGCATAACGCGCGATGACAAGATTCACACCTGCAAATTGTGAAATGATGATACCGTCAGTTACAGCAAGTACAGGCGGGGTATCGATAATCACATGATCGAACTTGTCGGCAATTAAATCTAAGAACTCTTTGAACTTATTCGAGCTTAATAATTCAGAAGGGTTAGTTGGGCTTTTACCCCGAGTTACGACACTTAAATTTGGAATTTCTGTTGTTTTAACAATACTGTCAATGCCACTTTGCCCATTTAAAAACTCTGCAAGACCAGGTTGATTGTCTTGATTGAAGTATTTATTTAAGCAACCACGACGCATATCGGCATCAACAATCAGTACGCGCTTATCACTCTGCGCCAAAATAGTCGCTAAGTTTGTTGAAACAAAAGATTTACCCACTTCAGGTGCTGGACCTGAAATCATGATCAAATTATTTTTTGCAGACGATAAAGCAAAGTGAATTGCAGTACGCATACTACGTAAACTTTCAATCGCAATGTCATCACTGTGTTTAACAGCAAGTACAGGAATTGTTTTCTTCTTCTTCAACAGTTTAATGAGGCTTTCTTGAACTGGAGAACGCGGTACCGTTGCATAGACAGGTAGATCAAGGTTGTTTTCGATTTCTGAAGAATCTTTGATTCCTGAGCGCAGCATGTTACGAACAAGTGCAATTAATACACCAATAAAACCGCCTACAAATAACGATAAAATCAGAATAATTAATTTTTTAGGCTTGATGGGCTCAATTGGCTCTACAGCAGTATCGACAATACGGACATTGCCAATTTCACCAGCTTTGGCAATACGAAGCTGTTGGTAAGAGTTCAATAATGCAGTATAAAGTTGTTGTTTTACTTCAACTTCACGGTATAGCTGTAAATAACGACGCTGTAAATCTGGAAGCTTTTTCAAAGTTGTATTGAGTTCACCAATTTTGCTATTGATTGCACCAAGTTGTGCATTCATTTGCTGCATCACAGGATGTTCACTAGTGTACTTTGCAGAAGCTTCAGCAACTTTTTGCTCTAATTCAGCTTTTTGAGTTTCAAGGGTGATGCTTTGAGTTAAATATAGCTCAGATTCTTTGGTCACATCGACGGTATTAAACTCTTGACGGAATTTGTTAAATTCACGTTCTGCGACATCAAGCTGTTGTTTTAGTTCAGGGAGTTGTTCGTCAAGGAATTTTAATGTTTGTGCACTTTCAGCAGAACGTCTTTCAATATTTTGATGACTATATGCTGCAAGGATGGCATTCAAAACTTGAGTAATATGTTCTTTATCTTGACCTTGGTAATTCAGACCAAGCACGCCCGTCATTTTACCTTTTTCAGCAACCGAATAGTTTGCCAAAATGCTGTCCACAGCAGCTGGTAAAGATTGCTTTTGAATTAAATAGTCATCTTTGAATTGATCTTTGCTATAAACTGAGATTTCCCAAAGACCTTCTGCTGTTCGCAAAGAACTTTTTTGGTTCAATGGTGCTGTTAATATTTTTTGGTCAGTGTCTAGATCAATTAAAGAAAGTTTATTTTCTTGAAACTGTAGGCCAATATCCTTGTCACGATATTGTGTAGGGATATCAAATTGACGAATTTCAAAACTTTTTTCATTATCTTTGAAAACGACTGATTTATTTTTATATTCTGTGACATATTCATGCGGGGAAAATAAGCGATCAGTGAAAGAGTTTTCTGTACCGGAAATTTTTAGGTCGAGATGTAAACTTTGAATGACATTACCAAGAACTAAACGTGATTTAAGAATCTCAATTTCTGCTTGGGCAGGCTGCTTTTGATCAATCATGCCTGATAGATCACCTAAGAGTGCAGCAGAAGTCCCTTTACTCTCTTCCACTTGTACTAAAGCATTGACTGAATAAGTATCCGGTGTTGCTCTTAAATAAAGTAAAGCACAAACAAGACTTAAAATTACACATAGAGCAATTAACTTCCACTGTGCAATCAGAGAGAAAAATAATTCTTTTAAATCAATTGTATCTTCTGTATTGGTATTTTGGCTCATAATCGTACATCAAAAGTTAAATTTGTTTAGTCCAATCTGCAACGCAAGATTGGATCAGTTCTGAGGTCTGGTCAAAAAAAGCCTGATCATGCTGGTATGGGTCAGGCACATTTTTACCTTGCCAATGACCTAAACGAAAAGTCTTTCCTTTTGCAAATGGCCATGTCTGTTCAATATGCTTTTGTTGATTTGAACTCATGACCAAAATTAAATCTGATTTTTTGATCAGTTCAGCATTTAATTTTTGGGCAATATGTCCACTCATATCGATGCCAATTTTTTGCATACAGTATTGAGCTTTTTCATCTGCTGCATGCCCAATCATACCTGAGATTCCAGCTGAATAAATATTCAGGTCGGGATGATCTTTTTTTAGGAGATACTCAGCCATTGGACTACGGCAAATATTACCCACACAAACGACGAGGATATTCTTAAAATGCATTATTGACCCATTCTATCAAAGTTATAAATTATATTTGAGAATGGAATCACCTGATTGATTACACGTTGCCAACGTGCCAACCCAGATGCATCGATATAGACGATATCATTACTACGCATTTTAAATTGATTGGCCAAACCGAAGTCACCAATACTGGTTAAATCTAAATGGTAAATTTCAGTCATCGGGCTGTTCATATCGCTACGCACTACGTAGATTTTACCTCGACTTGCTGAAAGTGAGTTAATACCTAGACTTTCACCTAGGACATCACTGAGGCTCATGCCTTGTTCACGCATTGGTAAAGATTGGTTTTTACCAGACTCTCCCATCACATAAATTTTTTGGTTTTCACGTGAGTTGACATAAATTGTGTCATTCGGTTTGATGAGTAAGTTGTGTAAAGAATATCCAGCTTTTTCAAGTTCAATACTATTGAGTGCATAACTTTGACCATTTCTAACCAAAGTTAATGAAGCATTGTCACCGAATTGACTATTTACACCACCGGCAAGGCCAAGTGCAGTGTAGATGCTTGTAGGCTGATCGGTAAGGTTAAACTGACCGCCTTTCATTACATTACCTTGCACTGAATAACGTTGGCCTTGGTAGGAAAGCACACGAACGATCACATCAGGTGTTTTTAAGTAACGTGCTAATTGGTTACGTAATTCTTGATTGACTTGATTGAGTGATTTACCTGCTGCTTTATAACGACCAATGATTGGGAATTGAATGTAGCCATTTTGATCAATCTGATAACCATTTGACTTAATGGCTTCTTGGTTGCTAATTGTATTTGTAGGTGGTGTTATTTCTGGATATGCCCATAAATAAATAGATAAAATATCACCTGAACTTAACCGATAATTTTTTTGTTGCTGATTAAAAAGGTGTGCAAAATTTTGTTGATTTACTTGGGCGGGTTGAACAGCTAATAAATTTTCTTGAGTTAGTTTAATAACATTGACTGTCGAGCCTAAATCAGTCTGAAATGTACCTTCTTTAGGAAGGTCATAGGTTTGTAAGCCTGAAGTAATGGCACAACCCGTCATACTTAGACTCAAAGCTAACATACAGCTATAACGATAGTAACTCACTCGAATACAAATCCTATTTATAAAATTTTTGAATCATTAAAATGCGGGTTTAAATACCCAAATTACTCATTTTAGGATGTTAAGTTTATACTATTCACCTTGTAGAATATAGCTTTACATTTGTTTTAAATCGTAAGTTTAATCAAGACTTGCATGTATGAACATCTTTTTAAAGATCTTGTTATTATAGGACTTACGCACTATTATTTATAGATTCTCTGTGGTAGCAGATGATTTTTATCGAGAATAAAGTCATCAATGAAGTTTTTGATAACTGGTCTAAATAATTTCTTCTGCCAACGATATACATTT
>NZ_VPDH01000004.1:0-83605 GCF_013417785.1 Acinetobacter sp. YH12227
GTTTATTTCGCTACGGTTTGGACTATGTTCAAATGGCTATTCTACGTTTGATTGGTTTTGGAAAAAAAGAAGAATTTAAGAAAGTGCTAGCAATTTTAAGAAAGAAAAAGCCTGATAGGACAAGGATCCTATGAAATTTGTCGTGTACAGAGACTTTTTTTATAAAATTGATTAATCGTATGTAAATTAATTGGTAACGAATATACTTCATTATTATATGTTGTTTTCACACGATTAATGTAAGGGACAAATTCACCAAACTTATTAATATATTTCCATACTAGTTCATCACTTGTATGGAAAATATGTGGCCCATAGACATGCTCCATGATCCCTGTATTCTCGTCTCGTAAAGTATGACAATTTCCAGCAATATGAGAACGCTGATCAATCACCGTGATTTGATGTCCGTGTTGGGCCAACTCTCTGGCAATAACAGCACCTGTAAAACCAGCTCCAACTATAAGAAAATTCATTATTTACTCTATCAATCTAAAGGTTTACGCAACTCTATATTTAAAAAACAGTTGAAATTTAAGACTTTGCTCTTAAACTATTAAAATACTCAACCACTTCTGAAATAAACTTATTATGCTCTTTCGCAATTTGTTCAAAGCAATAAATATTTAATGCTTCTTGTTTTGCATTTTGTGCAATTTCTAATGCTTCATCTGGATGATTTATCAGATATTCAATACCATTAGCCAAGTCTTCAGGATCTCCAACTTTACTAACCCAAGCATTTTCACGATGCTTACATACTTGCATAGGTCCAATATGATCACTACTCAATACGATCTTTCCCCAGCCAAATGCATCTAAAATACCGAGTGGTTGAATATCAGTTAATGAGGTAATCGCCATCATATCTACTTGATGATAAATCTCGACTTTTTGTTGAGCATCTACCCAGCCAGGAAATTTTACTAGATGTTCAATTCCGAAGCTCTTTACCATTTCTTGATATTCTTGTTTATTCTCGCCATCACCAGCAAGAATAGCATTTATAGATATTCCTTTTTTATTAAGTATATGAATAGCTTCAATTACAACATGAACTCCCTTATTTGGAATCATTCGTGTCAGCATGCCAATAGTTGGTGGAGATTTCAAAGGAGATGGAAGTGCTGGCTCATCAGGTAAATGCATAAGATTTGAAATGACACGATGCATTTTATGTTCATCTTGCTCCTTAGTGAGCCTTGATTTAACTAAATCCTGAATATAAGGAGTAATATGAATAAATGCATCTGCACGCACTGTCCGTTTCACATTATGACTATGATTAACTGCAATAACAGGAATTTTCTTTTCCATACCAATCATAGCATTCTTGAAAAGCCATACCGCTTTTCCACTATGAGCGATTACAGCATCCGGTTGTTGCTGTTGGATAAAATTTCGAACCTTCATGGCAGCAATAATGCTATAGAATCCAGTATTTGGAATTACATGAATAGGACGTTGACCACTGCTTAAATGTTTATTTTCCTCACCACGCAATAGAACAACTTCATGTCCTCCTATCTGCTCTAAGGTATCGGCAATATTCAACATAGCTTGCCATCTACCGCCAGTTGCATCACCATATACAGTATTAATAATCTTCATTTTTTTCAAAATATAACCTTAAAACAATTTAAGCAGTGACCCTTTATCTCAATATTCTAATATTTTAAACTTATTTAATCTATTCCCCTTTCTTAAATTCCACACCCTTAGCTCATAACTAGCAGTTCTGACAAATTTAATGAATTTTGCTACTATACCAAATAGATAGATCAAACTTTCAAATATTATGAAAAGCAAACCTAGCCTTGCAGTTCTCCTGATTCATGACCAACGTGCTGGACATTTAAATCCTAGCCTTGGCGTATATGACTGCCTAGAAACAGCTTATGCAACAACTTTAAAAAATGCAGAAACTCCTGATATAAAAAAATGGCAGATCAGCCTGTTAAAAAAACTGACTTGGTATCCTTATTTATTCGATCTTTGCTCACGTATTCTTTTTAATGATTTGTCACTCAAGCAAAATATTGACTGTATTATTTGTTCAGGCATGCCGAATTTGCTCTATGGCATTTTTGTCAGTCGCAGATTAAAAGTTCCATTGTTTTACGCAGGTGATTTACGCAAAGTAAATGGACAACTGGTGAACTGTACAATTACAGCACTAAAACAAAATACTGCGTCGGACCAAGTAGTGCTAACTACCCCTCCAGTAAAAAAAGACTTTTTTACCTTACAGTATGATCAGCTTGATCAAACTACGGCTTTATTAATTTTAGGTGGTCCGACAGATGAGCATCCTTTTTCAACTGAAGATTTTGAAAAAATGATTAAAAAATTTATTGCTTTTTGTGCTCAAAATCAGTTGAAAGGATTAATTACCAATTCTCGCCGCACACCTAATTTAGAAGGCTATTTTCAAAAGACCTCTATTCCCTCAAATATTCAATTACATTTAGTTCAAACTAAAAATGCTTTATCTTTAGTGCAGCTTATTCAACAGTCCAGCTATATTTTTGTCACAGAAGATAGCACGTCTATGCTAGCTGAAACCATTCAAAGTGGGCGCTTTATCTGTTCAATTTATAGCTCCAAATCTGTTTTAGAACCTTTAAATCAGAAATACCTTCAACATAAACTCATGCAACGACAAAACTTAGCAGAAGATTTTCAATGTCCAAAATATAAAAATACCCAAGACTTAGATTTAACTGGACCGATTGGTCAAGCTTTTAAACGTAATTTAGGATATTAAAATGATTTCCGTCATCCTCACTCACTACAATAAGGGTTTATTGCTCAATAGAACAATCGACTCACTACAACCCGAAGATGAAAATTTACATGAAATTATCGTGGTGGATGACTGTTCTACAGATCCAGAATGGCCGACTAATTATCAATACTTATTGACCAATTATCCCAAAGTCAAAATTATCCAAAATACGAATAATAAAGGTCCTGCTGTTCGCCTAAACCAAGGCGCATTTACTGCAGCTGGTGATTATCTCTTTTTCATGGATTCTGATGATATTCTGGCTCCAGATCGCTTAAATATGTTTTTACAAGAGATGCAAAAACAGCAAGCGGATTTGTGCTATGCAGAAAAAGTAAAGATTCACGATGTCAATGAAATTCAAAAACATACTACTGGAATCTGGGAATCTAGTACGACTCCCTTAAGCTATGTACTTGAAAATAATATTATGCAGATGTGCGTCATGTGTACGCGAGAATTATTTTTAAAGTCTAGAGGCTGCAATGAAAATATATTTATTCAAGATGAATCTCTAGCTTTAAACTTAGCTAAATATTCAAAAAAAATAATTTCTAGTGGCTTACATAGTGTTTTTGTTATTTTAGATGAAGCCGAAACAAAATCTATCCGTGGAGAAAACCGTCTATCTCGCCATCTAGAGCAACAACACCATGATATGTTCTTCACAATTGATGATTTTATCCAAGATTACCCAGATATTACTGAACAAAATAAAAAACTACTGATCAAAAAAGCGATTTCAACCTATTGGAAAAGTATACGCCATACACCACAGAAAAATTTTACAGACTTTCTTATTTATTTAGCTGCGCACATTGATCCAATTCAGACGTGGGAC
The DNA here is from genome assembly GCF_013417785.1 of Acinetobacter sp. YH12227. Lineage (NCBI taxonomy): Bacteria > Pseudomonadati > Pseudomonadota > Gammaproteobacteria > Moraxellales > Moraxellaceae > Acinetobacter > Acinetobacter sp. YH12227. Next base: position 3,630 of record NZ_VPDH01000004.1, read on the forward strand.
AAACATCATATGAAACTCACTAGCTATTTCAATCAATTAAATCATGTAAGGAAAATTAATAGCAGGGAGAGCAATTAAGCTCTTTTCCCTAATTTCATCCGCAACTTCACCGCAAACATTGAGTCCTTACCACTAACTTTAATCCGTTGTAATTGCATAAAGTTGGGACTTAGGCCATCAATGCCCTCTTTGGTGGTCACAGCATTGCTATAACCTGCCTGCTCTGCTAAACACACATCGCGCTCAGAATAAATACCAAAAGGATAGGCAAAACTACTCACAGACATACCAATTAATTGCTCTAATTGTTTTTTCGATTCTCTAAGTTCAAACAAGCATGCTGCATCATCCAATTTATCCAAATTGGCATGTGTCAAAGTATGCGAACCAATTTCAACAAGACCACTATGTGCCAGATACTGAACTTGCTCATCATTCAGTTTAGGTTCTCGGGCTAACTCACCGCTATTGTGATGGGCTTTTTTATAGGTTGACCAATCACGGTTATGGCGATCAACCACTACATAAATCGTCGCCTTGGCTTGGTATTTTTCTAAAATTGGATAAGCATTTTCCAAGTTATCTAAATAGCCGTCATCAAAGGTAATTGCTACCGTTTTTTTAGGATGCTGCCCCCAATTTTGTTGCAACTCATGCATTGTGACAAAATGAAAACCCTCAGCTTTCATCCAAGCCACTTGCTTCTCAAACTCTTCAGGTTTAACCCGCAACTTATTAAATTTTGCACCATCGATATGCTCAGACACCATATGATACATTAAAATACGCGGTCTTTTCCAATCTACAGCGGGCTTCCACCAAGCATATTTATAACTCCACGCGAGTAAAATCATGAGTGTAAAAATACAAATATAAATCACAATATGGACCAAACCAAAGTTCCTTTCCAAATAGTGCCACAGTCCTCTTCATAAGAAAAGAAAAGTTCTCAAATTGAGCGAGCCGTATTGTGTATTTAAAATTCCATTAAAAAACTGAATTCTATATTGAATAGAAATCAGTTTTTAAGTCTCTTTTAAATTGAGTGCTGCCTTATTGTGAACATAAGGCTTTGGCTTCTTTAGCATTTACTTCTGTAAATTTACTAGAGCTATCCAGCGGTAAATTAATATTAATAAAAATTTGATCGTTATTTTCATTTGGATTAATAATTTTACGTCCAAATGAAGCAGCAACAATTTTACCCAATTCATAATTTGTCATATAACAATTTGAATATTGAAGATCATCTACCCATTTTTCAGCACCGTTGACCCCAAACATCAGAATTGGCACAGCAGCGGACTGCAAAATTGGAGTTCCATGCCCCCATAAACTATTCTCACCAAATAACTCACCATGATCTGATGTATAGAAAATAAGCGTTGGCTTAGAACTCACTCTTTGAGCTGAGGCTCTCAAGGCTTTAAAGAAGTCATCTTGAAAATGCATTGAGTTGTCATAAGTGTCGACCAATTTCGCAAACTCATCTTTACTGCCTGTATAAAAATTATAAGCTTTCGGATAGTTTTCTTCATAAGCAAAATGACTATTACGCTGATGTAAAACCATAAAATATGGTGTTTTCCCCAATGCCTCTTTTTTCTTTTCAATCAATTCGATTAATCGCATATCTGTTGTATTCTCTGGCATTTCTTTAGAGAACACATCATGGAATTGATCAATATCTTTCATGTTTACTAAAGAAGCGAGAACGCCAGACTTTTGATTAGAAAGATATAAGGTATTGCGACCAGTTTCTTTAGCAAGCGTAAATAAATTTGTTTGCATGGATAATAACTGCTCAGCATTATCTGGTTCATAAATAACATTAAGCAAAAGTGGAACACCTATACGTGTAGAAAAACCTCGACTGATGCCATAAAAATATTTAAACCCTGATTGCCCATTAAGTGAGCTCAAAAATGGAGTTGTTTGCCTTTCATAACCATATAAGCCCAAATGTTTAAATGCAGTACTTTCACCAACAACCACAATCACATTAAAGTCTTGCACTGTATCAATATTTTCAACACTGTATTTTGAATATACTTTTTTAGCTTCAGGTTCTGAAAATAAAGATTTACTGCTTCCAATTAAAAAGCTGGAAATACAATTAATGGTATTTCTCACAACTGGGTAATGTAGATTATTTTCAAAGACTTTTCCCTTTAAGGCTGGAACCATAAGTCCCATTAAACCTAATACGGCAACCATAAAAAAGAGGTATTTTTTATATCCTGCTTCTTTATTGTTTACATATTTCAAAATATAAATAGTATTTAAAACAATCAGCAGTAAATATAGACAGAGCGGAATAAGGAAAATTTTTATTCCACCAGACAATCCTCCCATAATATCGGCAAATTCATAAAAAAATTGACTAATATCATAAGGCATTAATAAACGGCCAAAATAGGTCAAAAAAACAATATTGGAACCAATAATGTAAATAATAAAGTTAGTTACAATTAAGGAAAAAGTTTTATACCCAGATAATAAACAGAGATAAAATAAAATGAAAACTAATAAGTAACTTTCAACATATTTTGAGAACTCAATACTTACTACGCCATTCTTTGTTAAAAAGTATTCTGCCCCCCCCAAAAAAAGCACTAAAAAAAATGTATAAAAAAAGTGAATTACACTCTTTTTATGTAGAAGCAATGTCATTCTTATCTCCAATAATGTTCTTGTATCAGGACTTGCTGCTATTTTCCTTAGATACAAATTTTGAACGCCACTGTACTTAAGTTTCGGCTTTTTTTCCATCATTTATTTTATTGATATTGTTCAAAAAAAGCGTAAGCGTTAGTCATTGCATTTTAGTATCTTAATTTATCTAGATGTTTATATTAAAGAATCTGTTCATTATTTGAATATTTCAACTGCAACTCGAGTTGCTTCAGCAAAATATTGTGGTTGAGCTAATTGAGACAAGGTAGTAAAACGAGTAATATACTGTTGATGAAAAAGGTGATCGACAGATGTTGTAATCCGATCTTCCTTCAACCGATCCACTTCAATCACCCCGACTTTACAACCCGCGGTGAGAGCCTCGTAAATCATTGAAACACTATCTTCAGTTACCCAAACCGCTTCGGCTTTTTGCATTTCTTCGAAAATCCAACCTTGCGGAGTGACTTCAACTGGGAAAATCTGTACTTTTTCAATATTTTTTAACTGTTTTAATTCTGCTAAAAACGCTTTTGGTGTGCGCCGTGAAGTGGTCAAAATGATTTCTGAATTTGGATTCAGCTCGACTATCTGTTGAATTGCATGAAGTACTTTAGCTGCATTCCACTGATGGCGTTTTGAAGAGCCACCCAAAGCGATTAGGATTCGACCATGCTGATGCCGTTCTTCATTTACAATAGGATTTAACGCACCTTGTGTCGTTAGTACTTTATTTGATGCTTGAATACCATCGTGCTGTGGAATCACAGCATAATCAAACCATGCAAACGGCAAGCTTGGCTTCATTAAAATAATGGTTTTGGCTTTGTTATACACTTTGCCTAACAGCCATACTCGAAAATGTGTGTGGCTACCGACGCCAAAAATATAGGTTGGCTCGTGTTCTACGGCATGAACTTGATGGCTAAACAGTACAGAAATAAGTGTCGCTATAGGCAAATCATCAATTGAAATTTCTTGAAATGTGACTGCTTCCTGAGATTGGCGCTGCATGGCCTTAAATAAACCTAGAGCCTGTGAGCGATGTCCTGCTTTACCATCACTGACATAAACAATATGCATAGTCTCGTTCCAAAAAATTCAATATCTTCAAGCCAATAAAAAAAGGCGAAACCTAGTTTCGCCTTTTCATCTTAACCGATCAGCTTATTTTACGTAAGTTAACCAGTGTGCATATTTAGGGTCTTTACCCTGAACCGCATTAAAGAATGCAGTTTGGATTTGCTCAGTGATTGGACCACGACAACCTTCACCAATTTGACGGTCATCATATTCACGGATTGGTGTTACTTCAGCTGCTGTACCTGTGAAGAATGCTTCATCTGCAATGTAGAATTCATCACGTGTAATACGACGTTCAACCACTTCAAAGCCAAGGTCTTTAGCAATTGTAATGATTGTTTGACGTGTAATACCATCAAGTGCACCACCCGCAATATCAGGGGTATGAATCACACCATCACGTACAAGGAATACGTTTTCACCTGAACCTTGGCATACATAGCCTTGCGGATCTAAAAGCATTGCTTCGTCATAACCCGCATGTGCTACTTCTTGATGTGCAAGAATCGACAAAGTGTAGTTACCAGATGCTTTTGCTTTACACATCGTCACGTTTGGATGGTGATGCGTAAATGACGATGTTTTAACGCGAATACCCTTCGCCATCGCTTCTTCGCCAAGGTATGCACCCCAGCTCCAAGCCGCAACCACTGCATGAATTGTATTATCTGTCGCAGCGATACCTAATTTTTCAGAACCGATGAAAATAATTGGACGCAAGTAACAAGACGCTAATTTATTTTCACGAACAACATCAATTTGTGCTTGTTCTAATGCTGCGTGATCAAATGGAACATTCATTTGATAGATTTTTGCAGAATTTAGAAGACGCTTAGTGTGTTCTTTTAAACGGAAAATAGCCGTTCCATTCGGAGTTTCATAGGCACGGACACCTTCAAACACACCCATGCTGTAATGCAAAGTATGTGTTAATACGTGAGTTTTCGCTTCACGCCAGTCAACCAATTGTCCATCTTGCCAAATAAAACCATCACGATCAGCCAAGTTCATGGCACACACTCCAAATTTTTATACACAGTCATTTTTATCCAGTGCCGAAATAGCAGCTGGATCAATTAATCTTTGCCATAGCTTGCAAACGACCACTCGGGTATCGTGCCAATCATCAGCTGAAACTTGCATGGATTGATTCGCAAGTGCTAGACGATGGCTCTCGGCTCGTTCACGGAGATAAGCTTGAATCAATGCTGTCGCATCGGCGCTGGATAAGCAATCCGTTCTTGCGGCATCCTCAAGGATTCGTACGTTGTCAGAGTAATGGGCGAGATCGGGATTCGACCCACTCCATGCTAATACTGCATACTGTGCCATAAATTCGATGTCAACGATACCACCTGCATCTTGTTTTAAATGAAAAATTCCATCTTTTTGCTGTTCTTTAGAAGAGCCTAAATGGTCTTTCATTTTTTGACGCATTTTCAGCACTTCTGCACGAACATTCGCCTCATCACGCGTTTGGGTCAAAATATTACAACGCAGATTTTCAATTTCAACGCGTAAACTATGTTCTCCCGCAATTGTTCTTGCACGAACTAGAGCTTGATGCTCCCATACCCAAGCATTTTTTTGTTGATATTGTTCAAAGGCTTTTAAGCTTGTGACCAATAAACCAGCTTCACCTGAAGGACGTAAGCGAGTATCCACTTCATATACACGACCATCTAAAGTTTGTGTGGTCATCAAGGACATAAATTTTTGCGCAACCCGCATAGCAAACTCAAATCCACTGATTGGCTTCTGCCCATCTGTATCTGCTTGTTCATCCATAAAGTGAATAAACACCAAATCTAAGTCTGAGCCATAACCAAGCTCAATACCACCTACCTTGCCATAGCCAATAACAGCAAAAGCGGTACGGTCGTTTGAACAGCGTTGACCTTGTGCATCGACAGGAAAGCCATGCTTTTTAGCCACAATTTGATAGGCTAAATGCAATGCCGCATTCACAGATACTTCTGCAATATCGGTCAAAGCATCAGACACTTTCATTAAAGGGCTTTCTGCCAATACGTCACTTGCAGCCACAGCCAAAACATTGGATTTTTTAAATAACCGCAGTACACGCATTTGATCTTCAACTTGATCAATCTCAATGCGCAGCAATTGTTGACGCAGTGAGTCTTCTAAGTCTTTGCGCTTGGGTAACTCAAAATCCATGGACAGGAACTCATCCAATAAAACTGGATAATGTGTTAACTCCTCGCAAATCCATGGGCTGACTGTTGCCATTTTGACTAAACGTTGCAACGCACCTTTACTTTCAATCAACATGACCAAATAAACAGTACGACGCATGACCGACTCCACCAAAGGCATCAAACGTAGCAAAGCCGTTTGTGGCTTATCTGACTGTAAAATGGCTTCAATGAGATGCGGCCAAAAGGTTTTTAACCGCTGTACCGCTTTTGCTGGCAATTTTTTTAAGGCATGGCCATACCAAAACTCATGAATTAGATTCTTAGCATCATCATCAAGGACTTCATTCAATTGTGTTTCAAGCTGGCTAAAACTCTCAACCAATGGGTCTGGTTCTTTTTCTTTAATCAAATGCTCAAATTGATAGATAACTTTTGAGCGTTTTTGATTGAGCACCTCTAAAAACTCATCCCATGTTGCAAAACCAAGTGTATCCAAGATTCGTTGACGTGGTTCATCTTCATGCGGCAAGGACTGAGTTTGCTGATCATTTAAGGCTTGAATGGCATGTTCTATCCGACGCAAGAATAAGTAGGCATCTTCCAGTTCATTGACAGCCGTTTTCTCCAGCAACCCCACTTCGCCTAGGTGATGCAAACTCACTAAACATTGGCGATCTTGTAACTCTAGTTTTGAGCCACCGTAAATTAACTGAAAGACTTGTACGATAAATTCAACTTCACGAATCCCGCCTGCCCCTAATTTAATATCATCTTCAATATTACGGCGCAGAACCTCACGTTCAATCATTGCTTTCATTTCACGCATGGCTTCAAAAGCAGTGTAATCAACGTACTTTCGGAATACAAAAGGACGTGTCATTTCAAGAAGCTCATCTCCTTCTTTACCACCCGTCACGATACGAGCTTTAATCCAAGCATAGCGTTCCCATTCGCGACCATGTTGGCTGAGATACTTTTCTAATGCAGCATGACTAATCGCTAAAGCAGAACCATCCCCCCACGGACGAAGACGCATATCCACACGGAAAACAAAACCATCAGCGGTAATGTGATCCAGTAAATAAATCAGTTTTTGTCCCCATAAAATACAGAACTGCTGTACATCAATACATTTTCGCCCATTGGTTTCGCCTTGTTCATCAAAAGCAAAAATCAGGTCAATATCACTGGACAGATTTAACTCTTGTGCACCAAGCTTACCCATCGCAACGACAATTAAATCTTGCACATTGCCTTTATAACCCACAGGTTCACCATGTTTGGCAACCAATGGAATACGCGCAAAATCTTTGGCAGCGCAAATCGATACATCCGCAAAATCAGAAAGCTCACGAGTTAAAGTAACAACATCGGTTAATTGATTGGCATCTTGCCAAATCCAACGAAACATTAAACGCGCTCGAAGTACACGAAGTTCGCGCATCCACATGGTTTCATCAGTAATTTGATCTAATGTTTGGGAAACATAATCTTGAATTTGCTGGGTACTCAATGATGTTAAGTACTGATCAATTGCATAGTCTTGTTCTAAACTTTTTTGATGGATGCCTAACACCTGTTCAGCATATTGACTGGCACGTAATGTTTTCTGCAATTGCTGCACATTCATTCCACAAACCCTAGCATGATTTTTTTCTAGTTATAACAGCTACAAATGCTCAGGGAAAAGTGTTTTTAGACTTTTATCTCATGCAAACTAACCATTCACTTGAGTTGCCAGGCATTCTTGCTCATGACAGGCCACATCCACATTCAAAACATGATGACTACTTGTTGCAGCAGGTAATAGTACTTTAAAAGTTGTCCCTTCGCCCTCTTTAGAAGTCACCGAGATTTCACCTTGATTTAAATCAACAAAACGTTTACACAGCACCAAACCAAGTCCAGTCCCACGCTCTCCAGCCGTTCCCTTAATACTTACCGTTAATTTTTGCTGGAATAAATCATCAATTTGAGCTTGAGACATACCTAAACCGGTATCTTGAATGGTCAATAAAATTTGCTGTCCAATTTGCTCTGTTGCCAAACGAACTGAGCCGCGACCATCTGTATGTGTAAATTTCAATGCATTGGAGACCAAATTTTGAATTACCGAAGTCATCATATTGATGTCCGCATTCACTTTCGTGCCAATTGCCACATCATTAATTAAGCGAATATTTTTTTTCACGGCTAAACCATTGAGTACATCACAGACAATTTTCGCCGATTGATTTAAATCGAAATTAATAGGGTGATAAACAAAACGTCCGCCTTCCGCCATGGCCCAATTCAACAGACTTTCAAGTAAGTTATAAGTCGATTGCGTGGTGTCATGTAAATAATCTGCAATATTTTGAATACTAGAATCATCTAAAGTACCACGCTCTTGTGCCAGCACTTCTGAAAAGCCCAATAGCCCATGAAACGGAGCACGTAAATCATGCGCAATAATTTGAAAAAATTTGGTTTTACTAAAATTCAGAGCTGATTGCTGTTCATACAATTCTTTTAATTCTGCATTTTCCACACGAAGTTGAATAATATTAACTAAGCTTTGCACAAACTCTTCGACAATTTTTAATTGTTTTTCCTCAAACTGTTCTGTCTGATCATCAAATAGCATGACCTTACCAATTGAAGCTTGATTATATTTCAAATCAAAAGCCACCATCCTGCGATGACCGACCCCAAGCTGCTTTAAATAAGCACTATAAGCTGGATAATTCTCTGAACAAGAGTCTATACGTGAATGGTTTTCAAAAAACGTATCAAGATAATCATCATCGGTTTGAGCAAGGAATGCTTTAAGCCCATTTTCTGAGGCATACCAAATATAAGGCTCATCTTTAAATGCCAAAATTGCGCTATCCGTACCTATCATGCCACGCGCAAATTTTAAAAAATCTTCGACACGATTATCGTCAGTGTAGACCCCCATGAGCAAAGACAAGCGGCAGGCAGCTAACAATTCAGTTTGTGATCCAATCTCAAGTAATTGAAGTACCATTCATTTGTTCTCCTAGGCTGATCTTTCAAATAAAAACCAACGACCGTGCTCAAGATTATTAGCAAAATTTATCATTCGACTCAATAACAAAAGCTAACAAAAAGACTAATGTCACTTACTTAATTTAATTCCACTTTAAAATATACCAAACGTTAAAATAATTTAATAGAAATATATCCAATATTCATTGTTAATATATTTTTTTATTCATACTAATCAATAGTATAATAAACCAAGTTAAGATGTGTTCACAATATCAAAATTGACTAGATTTTAATATCATTCAATTAACACAATCTAAATAGAAACATTCACTTACAGAACACTCAAAAAAACACATACAGAACTTTAGAGATGTATCACAAATTTTGGTGATATTTTCAAAGCATTTTTAGCCTAATGGGACAAAATCCGCCCATTTTTTATTTCTTGTAGGTTAAACACATTCTTTTAATTTGATTATTTTTTCTTAAAAATACCAATCACGACGATTTATATAAATCATTTTTTTGACATGGCATACAGAGCTAGCACAGCGATCGCTTTTACGGAGTCAATCTAATTTATTTTTCATCCATAGTATTTTTTGGATACCACGCCTAACGTCCCAAATTTCCAAATGAAGTTTTTTTACAGTGATTTATCCAGACTTCACAAAAACTGGTGAAGTTATGAACAATTGCGACGAAATGCAGGCAGCAATTAGGCATTATTTATTTGACGCTATAGCCATATTGTTTTACAAATAAATAAAGCCTGATGAGAAAACCGTATAAATACCAATAAAACTAATCACAATCTAATTGCTCAATAGTTTAAAACTATGAATGAGCCTTGATTATTCTTAATTTTCAAAATATTGCCCCATTATTGGGCAACGAGTATTTATTTTCGTGTTGTATCATTTTTCTACGAAATGTCCACATCACTGTATCTTGCGTTGACTGAAAAGCCCTGAACACCGATACTTTCAATGTTTTATTTAAGCAAATCGGTTCGTAGGGGCTGTGCCATAAGCTCGGCCCTCAAAAACATAATCCAAAGCAAGGGGCTATATATGGCTGGTGGAAAGTCAACTATCATTTACACACTGACCGACGAGGCGCCATTATTGGCGACTTACTCTCTGCTGCCGATCATTGAGACCTTTACTAAGCCTGCTGGCGTTGAAATCGTTAAACGCGACATCTCTGTAGCAGCACGCGTACTCGCTGAATTTACAGATTACTTAAGCGACGAACAAAAGGTGCCAAATACTTTGGCAGAGCTTGGACAATTAACTCAAGATCCAAGCACAAACATCATCAAACTCCCAAATATCAGTGCTTCAGTTGGCCAATTGACTGCTTGTATTAAAGAGCTTCAATCTAAAGGCTTCGCAATTCCTGACTACCCGGAAAACCCAGCGACTGAAGAAGAAAAAGCAATCAAGGTGCGTTATAGCAAATGTTTAGGTTCTGCTGTGAACCCTGTACTTCGTGAAGGTAACTCTGACCGTCGTGCGCCTGCTGCTGTTAAAAACTACGCGAAAAAACACCCGCACTCTATGAGCGAATGGAAACAGTGGTCTCAAACTCACGTTTCTCACATGGACGAAGGTGACTTCTACCACGGCGAAAAGTCGATGACTTTAGACCGCGCGCGTAACGTAAAAATGGAATTGATCACTAAGTCTGGTGAAACTGTTGTTCTTAAGCCAAAAGTTGCGCTTCAAGAAGGCGAAATCATCGACTCAATGTTCATGAGCAAAAAAGCGCTTTGCGACTTCTATGAAAAAGAGTTAGAAGATTGCCGCGAAGCTGGTATTTTGTTCTCTCTACACGTTAAAGCAACTATGATGAAGGTGTCTCACCCGATCGTATTTGGTCACTGCGTTAAGATTTACTACAAAGAAGCGTTTGAAAAACACGGCAAATTGTTTGATGAGTTAGGTATTAACATCAACAACGGTATGTCTGGTCTTTACGAAAAAATCGAAACACTTCCGACTTCTTTACGTGAAGAAATCATCCGTGATTTACACGCATGCCAAGAACACCGTCCTGCGCTTGCAATGGTTGATTCTGCTAAAGGCATCACAAACTTCCACTCACCTAACGACGTAATTGTAGATGCTTCTATGCCTGCAATGATCCGTGGTGGCGGTAAAATGTGGGGTGCTGACGGCAAACCTTACGACTGTAAAGCTGTAATGCCTGAATCTACTTTCGCACGTATTTACCAAGAAATGATCAATTTCTGTAAATGGAATGGTAACTTCGATCCACGTACGATGGGTACTGTACCTAACGTTGGTTTGATGGCGCAAAAAGCTGAAGAATACGGTTCACACGACAAAACTTTCGAAATTGCTGAAGCTGGTATTGCCAACATCACTGATATAGAAACTGGCGAAGTGTTAATGACTCAAAACGTTGAGGAAGGCGATATCTGGCGTATGTGCCAGGTGAAAGACGCACCGATCCGTGACTGGGTAAAACTTGCTGTGACTCGTGCTCGTAACTCTGGCATGCCTGCAATCTTCTGGTTAGACCCGTACCGTCCACACGAAAACGAATTAATCAAGAAAGTTGAAAAATACTTGAAAGATCACGACACTGCTGGCTTAGACATTCAAATCATGTCTCAAGTACGTGCAATGCGTTACACACTTGAACGTGTCGCTCGTGGCCTAGATACTATTTCTGTGACTGGTAACATTCTACGTGACTACCTAACAGACTTGTTCCCAATTATGGAATTGGGTACTTCAGCGAAAATGCTTTCTATCGTGCCATTAATGGCTGGTGGCGGCATGTACGAAACTGGTGCTGGTGGTTCTGCGCCTAAACACGTACAACAATTAGTTGAAGAAAACCACTTACGTTGGGATTCTCTAGGTGAGTTCTTAGCACTTGCTGTTTCTTTAGAAGAAATGGGCATCAAAGAAAATAACCCTCAAGCGAAATTACTTGCTCAAACACTTGATCAAGCAACTGGTAAACTTTTGGACAACGACAAATCTCCTTCACGCCGTACGGGTGAATTAGATAACCGTGGCAGCCATTTCTACCTCGCTAAATTCTGGGCTGAAGCGCTTGCCGCTCAAGACGAAGATGCTGCTCTTAAAGCTAAATTCGCTCCACTTGCTAAAGCACTTGCTGAAAACGAAGAAAAAATCGTTGCTGAACTTGCTGAAGTTCAAGGTCAAGCAGCTGACATCGGTGGTTACTACGCAATTGATACTGCTAAAGTAAATGCTGTAATGCGTCCAAGTGCAACTTTAAATGCTGCTCTTGAAGCTGCTCAATAAGTTGATGCCGAACTAACGCAAGTTAGTGACGTAAAAAACCAGCGCGAAAGCGCTGGTTTTTTATTTCTTAGAATATGAAATGCTATTCCATATATGCATCGCATTTTATAGATATGAATTTATAGTTTTAAAGAAAGCTTATACAAAGAAATAGCCAAATTTATAAATAGAATTATCCATTCTATTTTTATTACGCTATAAAAAACCCCAAGTCTTAATAAGCTTGGGGTTTTTAGAATTTTGGTCCCGAGGGTCGGACTCGAACCGACACATCATCTCTGATAGTGGATTTTGAATCCACCGCGTCTACCAATTTCACCACCTCGGGTAGGTGTTGAAACGTATAATAAACTTTTTCAGAGACTTGTCAACGCAAGAAATTCCCAATTGATTAAAAATAAAGCGTACAGGTTTTTTTCGATGGATAATCCATCAATTTCAACGTTAAAACCCAAAAAAGTTTATACTAAGCCAAATTTCTTTTGCTTCTTTATCAGATTTCTTGACATGCAACTCTCTGACTTTAATTTCAATCTCCCCGATGAACTCATAGCCCGCTACCCGCTTGAAACACGAAGTGCGTCTCGCCTGCTACACCTTGATCGCCAAGGCCAATATCATGATCAACATTTCACAGATATTTTAGACCTGCTTGAACCGGGTGATTTATTGGTATTGAACGATACCAAAGTGATGAAAGCACGCCTCAAAGGTAAACGTGCAACAGGTGGTGCAATTGAAGTTCTTGTTGAGCGAATTTTAGACCCACAAACAGCACATTGCCACATAAAAGCCAGTAATACACCCAAAGAAGGTGCTGAACTGTTTATTGGCCCAGATGAAGTCAAAGTTACAGTAAAAGGTCGTCATGAAAACTTATTCGTAGTTGAGTTTTCACAACCTATTTTACAAGTTTTGGATTTGTATGGTGCATTGCCTATTCCACCTTATTTTAACCGTGAAGCTGAAAGTATTGATACTGAACGCTACCAAACTGTATTTAACGACCCAACAAAATTAGCATCTGTAGCTGCGCCAACTGCAAGTTTGCATTTTGATGAAGCACTACTAGAAAAATTAGCCGCAAAAGGCATTAACAAAACATTTGTGACCCTACACGTAGGTGCTGGAACGTTCTTGCCTGTACGTACCAATGACATTGAAAATCATATCATGCACAGCGAATGGTGTGATGTATCAGAAGATTCAATGGCTTTAATTCGCGAGACCAAAGCTCGTGGCAATAAAGTCATTGCAGTCGGCACCACTGCGACTCGTGCAACAGAAAGCGCGGCGCAAGCGAATGGTGGCGAATTAAAAGCATGGACAGGTGATACTCAAATCTTTATCTATCCAGGATATGAATTCAAAGTGGTCGACCGCTTAATCACTAACTTCCACCTTCCAGAATCTACTCTTTTAATGTTGGTTTCTGCCCTTTCAAATCGCGACAATATTTTAAATGCGTATCACCATGCGGTTGAAAGTAAATATCGTTTCTTCAGTTATGGTGATGCCATGCTGATTGATAATATCAACGTAAAATAATTCGCTTATAGAAGCCACGCCCATGCCGATTGATAGTGTGAAACATTCCATCCACATTCGTCGTAAGAAAAATGAAGTGGTTTTTCGCAATATTGCTCGGTTATGGGATACTGGTCGTAACGCTGAAACACAGCAAGACATCCTTGATGGATTGCATCCTTGGAATGCACCTATCACACTCAAATTTGAAAATTTATTGCCCTTAGCTTTAGGGTTTATAGGCGCCTGCTTTGCCCTATTTATTGTGATACAACCTGACCACGCTTGGGCACAACTTTGCTTTGTAGCGGGCTTAATCATGCTGTTTTGGGCATATATCAGTTATGAAAAAGATGATCCGCTTGAAGATGTCATTGAATACTTAGAAACGCAATGTATCGCCAAAAAATATCATTTGGCCTTTAATCAACAACCTCAACATATTTCCATTCAACTGAATCATTTGCAGTTTCTTGGTCATCTCAAACGTATGTTTCCAGTATTTAATCAAGGTAGCGTGTCCAATGAGATTAGCTCTTATGCAAGTACCGTCTGGGAAGATGAAAATCAGCAGCAACATCAGGTGATGGTATTTCAATATCACTATGTCCATGAAATCCGTGTACGTGATAAAGATGGTGATGAAGTTAAAGTCAAAGAAATTCACAAAGACCTTTGGGGCGTTTTTGTGTTTGATGTCGCTATTCACGGGCTAGCTGTTTCAGCTTCAGGTAAAGATTATGCTTATCCATACAGCTTTCCATGGCATAGCAGCGATATACAAACCAATCGTAAATTAAAGTTCTTTTGCAGCGATGAATTGGCGTCGGCAAAGCTACTCACACCAAGCTTTGTACTGAAACTTTCGGATTTTTTTCAGCAACGACAAGGTGACCTGCTATTTCATCCGAACAATCAAATAATGTGCTATCTTGGTTCTCAAGATTTATTTAAAGTCAGCAGCAAAGCCAAACAGATAAACGACGTTTCGGCATTACGTGGACATTTAAGAACTTTTAAATTGGTTGCATTAGAAAACTTAAAAAGCGACCTGATACAATTTTTAAAGTGATCATGTTTTAGAACTTTAAAAATGATCAACGATATTAATGACCTTTTATCTTGAGGATAAAATTTTATGGGGCTTTTGATTTTTTTATTGCTAATTGTTGCGCTGATAATTGGGGCAATCATCATTCGCAATAATATTGTCCGCCATCACAATGCAACTATTCGCGCATGGTCTGATGTTGCCAGTTATGAACGGCAAAAAATTAAAATTTTGGATGGATTACAACCGCTTGTTGAACAGTATTCCAGTTTTGAACAAGGTACTTTGGCAAAAGTCACGGAGCTACGTCAGAACATCATGAATTTGAACATCAATTCTACCGATGTCTCACAGCTACAGCATATTGAGGCTTTAAACAAAGAGCTTATGCGCAGCTTAAATGTTGTGGTTGAAAATTATCCTGAGCTTAAAGCCAATGAAATTTATCTAAAAATGATGAATGAAATTGAAGAGCAAAATGAAAATGTCGGTGCCGCAATTACCATCTTTAACCGCAATGTAGAGTTGTTCAATAACCATATTCAGATTTTTCCGAATAATATTATTAACACCTTGTTATTAAGTAAAAAAGCGATTCGCCCTTTCCGCGACCAAGCTGCAAGTCAAAGCTTTGATTACCGTCCAAACTTTTAAGTTTGGGCAGTAATCAAAAATATTAAAAAAATAATGATGAGGTGTTTAACACCTCCATATACAAAGAATGAAAATAAAATATGCAAAACCAAACGATATATAAAGATGCGTTCGTCGCAGCATTTATGAATCTGTACCAACTGTATCAGACGGATCAAATCTATGCTTGCGCACTAGTTTTGAATAAATTCTTATTGATTGATAATTTAGCCATTTCTACACAGCGCAGTATTTTTGCCGAAGATGAAGATAGCGCTCAGTATCTTGCGGAAAATGACCGTTGGAATACTTCAAAGTGGCGGTATCGCGCAACACATATGCTTGAAAATAGCTTGAATCAGACCAAATCCATATTGTCTGACCATTTGAAGACGCCATACATGATTGATTCAGCCATACAACACGCACATTCAATCACACAGCAAAACAATCTAGCGATGCTGTTAAGTGCATTTCAGCAAGTTATAATCACATTAAAAAAGAATTTTGCCATCGAAGTAGAGCGTATTTTATTTTTTATCAGCCTACCGACACAGCCTGAAATCGAAATTTCTTCTGCACGCTATCTGAATACAACATCCCCATTGCTGCAAAACTTTTTAGATTCAAAACAACAATCCAATATCAACAGTTTGCCCAAACGTATGAAACTGACGCAAAGCGATAAAGATATGCTGATCGATTTAGCGCAAATTATCGAAATTCAGCCCTACCACTATTTGCAAGTTGCAAATGACGCTTATTTACTGACGCTAGACCGAAACTACCATGCAACCAATCCTTACATTCAAAAACTAATCGAAAGCATTGTTGCGATGACGTCAGCCCCTGATGGAACATTTGCAATGGAAAAGGATGAAATTTTACAAAGGATTAATCAGTTCTATCACAATGCCGAAGTTTCAACCGATGCCCTATTGAATTAAACATCCAATAAATTTACAGACATAACACCCGACAATGCTAGCGTTTAACAGCAGAATCAAGGAAAATAGTGCACTTTTAGCACTCTTACCATCAGCGAACTGTTTTTTCGCCTTGATCTGGATCTTGTATGAAGTTTGAAAAATTAGCACAGTCGGGGCGTGCTCGCCGCGGCCGTCTGACTTTAGAACATGGTGTTGTTGAGACACCAATGTTCATGCCTGTCGGTACTTACGGTACTGTCAAAGGTATGCTCCCGCGCGACATCAAAGAAATTAAATCCCAAGTGATTTTGGGTAATACTTTCCATCTTTACCTACGCCCAGGCCTCGATGTCATTCGTGAACACGGTGGCTTACACCAATTCATGAAATGGAATAACCCTATTCTGACTGACTCAGGTGGCTTCCAAGTTTTCAGCCTTGGTGCGATGCGTAAAATTAAAGAAGATGGCGTGACTTTCCGTTCTCCAATTGACGGTTCTAAAGTCTTTTTATCTCCTGAAATTTCGATGGATATTCAGCACACACTGAACTCTGACATCGTGATGATTTTCGATGAATGCACACCATACCCTGCAACACACGAAGAAGCACAAAAATCTTTACAGCTTTCTTTACGCTGGGCGAAGCGTTGTAAAACACAGCACCATGATGTGCTCAAAAACCGTAATGCGCTGTTTGGTATTATCCAAGGCGGCATGTATGAAGATTTACGTGATGAATCTTTAAACGGTTTAAAAGAAATTGATTTTGATGGTTATGCCATTGGCGGCTTGTCTGTCGGTGAACCAAAAGAAGAAATGATCAAAGTTTTAGATTATCTTCCTGCCAAAATGCCTGAAGATAAACCACGTTACTTAATGGGCGTGGGTAAACCTGAAGATATCGTTGAAGCGGTGCGCCGCGGTGTCGATATGTTTGACTGTGTGATGCCAACTCGAAATGCACGTAATGGTCATTATTTTGTGACCGATGGTTTGGTACGTATTCGTAATGCGAAATATCGTCACGATCAAAGTCCGTTAGACCCACATTGCGACTGTTATACCTGTACCAATTTTACAAAATCGTATCTGTTCCATCTTGAAAAATGTGGCGAGATGCTAGGTTCAATGCTCGGTACGATTCATAACTTACGTTACTACCTACGTTTGACCGAAGCGATGCGTGATGCACTCGACAACGGTACATTTGATGACTTTGTTGAAGACTTTTATCACCGTCGCGGTATGAAAGTACCACCTTGTCCACAAGATTAATTCTTTCAGTATTTGCGCTGAAGAAAAAGACAAGGTAAATTGCTGAACAAGTCCAATTTACTTATCAATAATTTGATAACCAGTTTTTTAGTTTAGGAAAATAAAATGAGCCTTTTTATTTCTACTGCTCACGCAGCAGGTGAAGCTGCACAGCAACCAAGCATGATGGCAAACCTGTTGATGATTGCTGTATTCGTGGCGATTTTCTACTTTTTGATTTGGCGTCCTCAATCAAAACGTGCAAAAGAACATCGCGCACTTGTTGACAGCCTTGGCGTTGGCAGTGAAGTTGTTTTTGCGGGCGGTTTAATGGGTAAAATCACAAAAATTGAAGGTGATTTTGCAGTCGTTGAACTGAACCGTGGCGTAGAAGTAAAAGTACAACGCGCAAGTGTGATTTCAGTTCTTCCTGAAGGCACGCTCAATAACCTTTAATCAAAAAATAAGTCGTGCACTCGCACGACTTTTTTCATTTTAAGAAGAAAACGAATGCGTTACCCAGCATGGAAATATCTGCTGATCCTAGTTGTTCTTGTGATCAGTACATTATATGCCCTGCCAAGTTTGTATCCTGATGAACCTGCTGTTCAAATTTCAGGTGCCAAAGCCGGTACCCAGATTGATCAAAGCATCGTACAAAAAGCAGAGCAAATTTTAAAATCTGAAAATATTGCCAGTCATGACAATAGCTTCACCAACAATGCCGCTTTATTGCGTGTCGATTCTAGCGAAATACAGTTAAAAGCTAAGGAAGCATTACGTCGTGGTCTAGGTGATAATTACGTCGTTGCATTGAACCTTGCCCCTACAACTCCAGAATGGCTACAAAAAATTGGTGCAAAACCAATGAAATTGGGTCTGGATTTACGTGGTGGGGTACATTTCCTACTCGAAGTGGATATGGATAAAGCCATTTCACAACGTATGGAAACCTCTGCAGCGGACTTACGCCGTCAATTACGTGATAACAAAATTAAATTCAACAGCTTAACGTTAAATAACAACACCATTACCATGCAGTTTGCAAATAATGATGATCGTTCTGCTGCTATGGATTTCCTACGTCGTAATGGTAACGAGTTTACGCAGCAAGCCGTTGCAACCACTGATGGTTCGACACTACGTTTAAACTATACTGACGCACGTCGACAAGAAATTCAGTCTTATGCCGTCAACCAAAACTTAACCACTTTACGTAACCGTATTAATGAGTTAGGTGTGGCTGAAGCATTGGTACAAACCCAAGGTAGCAACCGTATTGTGGTTGAACTTCCGGGTGTACAAGATACGGCTGAAGCAAAACGTGTTCTTGGTCGTACAGCAAACCTTGAGTTCCGCTTAGTTTCTGACTTAAGCGATCAATATATTGATCCATACACAGGTCAAGCCAAAGGTTCATTACCTCCTGGTACTGAAGCATTTGCCTATGAATCTTTAGACAGTGGTCGTCAATTACTACTCAATCGTAACCGTATCTTAACCGGTGAACGTGTACAAAACGCTTCAAGTGGTTTTAGCCAAGATACTGGCGGTGCCGAAGTAAATATTACTTTGGATACTGCGGGCGGTAAGCTCATGTCTGAAGCAACACGTAATGCAGTTGGCAAACGCATGGCTGTATTGTTCATTGAGAACAAACAAAAAATTAGCTATGTTGCAGATCCTGCAACAGGTACACAAACTGAAGTACGTACACCGTATACCGAATCTGTCATCATTAATGCAGCAACAATTCAAGCTGTATTGGGTTCTCAGTTCCGTATTACAGGTCTAGATTCACCACAAGAAGCATCTGAACTTGCATTGATGTTACGTGCGGGTGCACTTGCAGCGCCAATGTATTTCGTTGAAGAGCGTGTAATTGGTCCAAGTTTGGGTCAAGAGAACATTGATAAAGGTGTTCTTTCAGTCCAAATTGGTTTCATCTTGGTTGCAATTTGGATGGTGGTATTCTTCCGTCTATTCGGTTTAATTGCCAACTTTGCACTTGTGGTTAACCTTGCCATGATCCTAACGATTATGTCTTGGATTGGTGCTTCTCTTACCCTTCCGGGTATTGCAGGTATCGTGATTACCATTGGTATGGCGGTCGATGCCAACGTACTGATTTGCGAGCGAATACGAGAAGAAATGAAATGGGGGGCCTCACCAAAACAGGCCATTGTTGCGGGTTATGATCGTGCATATAACACCATTTTTGACTCCAACTTAACCACCTTCCTCGTTGCATTCATTCTGTTTGCAATTGGTACAGGCCCGATTAAAGGCTTCGCTGTTACCCTCATGATTGGTATCGTTTGTTCAATGTTCACTGCAATTACAGTAACACGTGCAATCGTACAGCTGATTTACGGTAAAAAGCGTAACCTGAAGAAGTTGAGCATTTAGGAGATCGATGATGACTGAAAATACTCAACCGAAACAATACGGCCGCCCGGACAATGAACGGATTATTCCGTTCATGAAAATTGCCAAGCC
The DNA here is from genome assembly GCF_013417785.1 of Acinetobacter sp. YH12227. Lineage (NCBI taxonomy): Bacteria > Pseudomonadati > Pseudomonadota > Gammaproteobacteria > Moraxellales > Moraxellaceae > Acinetobacter > Acinetobacter sp. YH12227. Next base: position 23,745 of record NZ_VPDH01000004.1, read on the forward strand.
GGCAGCAATCATTTCAATCCTTCTAACCATTGCCAGTATCTTTTTTATTAGCACCAAAGGCTTAAACCTCGGTTTGGACTTTACTGGTGGTATTGCGGCGGAATTAAACTACAGCCAACCAGTGAAATCATCTGATGTCACTTCGGCACTGACCCAAGCTGGCTTTAAAGATCCTGTGGTACAAACCTTAGGGTCTGACCGTGACCTAATGGTTCGTATGCCGGTACAAAAAGATGTTGAAGCTGAAGACTTAACCAAGGCGATCACTTCTGCTGCCCAATTACCGGGCAATAAAGCCGAAGTGAGTAAAATGGATGTGGTTGGTGGCCAAGTGGGGAATGAACTGTATGTTCGCTCTGCGGGTGCAGTCGGCCTTGCACTGATTCTGATGCTGGTCTATGTCACCATTCGCTTTGAGTTTAAACTTGCGATGGGTGCAGTACTGTCGTTATTCCACGACATTATCGTGACCATTGGTATTTTTGCCATGATGCAATGGCCATTTGACCTCACCGTATTGGCTGCATTATTGGCAATTATTGGTTTCTCACTCAACGATAACATCGTGGTCTCGGACCGTATCCGTGAAAACTTCCGTAAGATTCGTGGGGCTGAACCACTGGAAGTTGTAAACAGTGCATTGACCGAAACGCTGCGCCGTACCATTCATACTTCGATGACTTTATTACTTGTTGTCGTGGCGATGATGGTTTTAGGTGGCGACGGTCTAAAATGGTTCTCTGTTGCCATGTTCGTCGGTGTATTTGTGGGTACCTATTCATCTATTTACATTGGTACTGCATTTGCTTTATGGCGTGGCTTGAACCGCCAAGACTTTATTGTGCAAGTGAAACCTGAATTTGAAGATGAGCAAGAGATTCCATAAGGAATTTCCCTTTCTCTTTTCCAAATAAAAACCCATCTTCGGATGGGTTCTTTATTGACTCAAATGTGCATTCGGATTCTAACGACAAATCATAAAAGCCCAATAAGTTGAAGGCTAAAGCGTTGAGAGTATACGCAGCAAATAAACTTCTTATTTATTAACCTGCTGACTCAACTCTTATTCAGTTAAAATTTAACAAGATCACCTTTTAATGCAACACCTGCAATCGCTGTACCTTTGGCACATTTGTATGTCGTCGTGCTACGGGTTTCATTTGACTTATAGAAGCTCACTAAGTTAGTGACAGCATTTGCACCATTAGCTTTTGCGGTATTTTGGAATTGAATCAATGCAGAACGTAATACATGATCACATGAAGTTTCTGCAGATTTAGCAAAACCATTAGTTTTCTTATTGGTCACAAGACCTTTTTTAATCACATTTCCACCAGATTTTGTTCCCGCCAAATAAAATTTAACAGAACCATCTAGCGTGCCATCTGCAACGGCACGATCTACAGCTTGTTTAAAATTAAAATCATGCATTTGGTCAGCTGCTTGTGCTGATGTAAATACAGCTAGCCCCAGAATAGCTGTGAAGCCAAATTGTTTAATATTCATAGTAATTGCTCTCTAATTTAATTTAACGTTTTTGAAAGTTGTGTAAATACCGAATTATCTAAACGTGCCTTCCATGCCATCGCATTTTTATGAATTTTGTTACCACGTTGATCTAAATTACGACTACCTGTAATTTGTGAACTGACTTGATTGCCTGAGATGAGATAGGTCACTTGCAAATAATGGCTACGACGGGTTAAACCCGCAACTACCTTTGTCTGATCTGCCTGTTCAACCACCCAACCAGTGCGCGCATTTTGCCCAACACCCAGTCGAATATTGTTCTCAATATCAGCGGCAGTCGCATGTTTTGCTGTCATCAATTGCCGCTGCGGATAATCGGAAATTTTTACAGTACTACAAGCTGTTAATCCCAGCATACTCACTGCTGATAAGATCAATAGTGTTTGTTTAAACCCCATTTTTTACCCTCTGTTTCAGTTATGGTCTATATTATTTTTTAAAATTAATGATGTATTAATGCCACCAAAGGCAAAATTATTCGTCATAATAATTTTTGCCGACATCGGGCGAATATTGCCACAGATATAATCTAATTCCGCACACGCAGGGTCAATGGTATCTAAATTTAAAGTTGGCACGAATTGATTACGTTGCATCATTTCAATACTGAGCCATGCTTCAATTGCACCACATGCACCTAAAGTATGACCAAAATAGCTTTTTAATGAACTGATTGGCTTTTTACCCAATATACGCGCAGTTGCTTGTGATTCAGCAATATCACCCTGATCGGTCGAAGTGCCATGTGCATTGACATAATCAATATCCGCGGCAGTAAGCTGTGCATCTTTCAGTGCCAGTTGCATACAGCGTCCCATCATCTCAGAATCTGGACGTGTTACATGCTGACCATCGGTATTGGTTCCATAACCAATAATTTCTGCATAAATGTTCGCGCCGCGTGCTTTGGCATGTTCATATTCTTCTAAAATCAGACAGCCTGCACCCTCGCCCACGACCAAGCCATCGCGTCCAGCATCAAAAGGACGCGGTGTTTTTTCGGGACTTTCGTTTTTACTACTGGTTGCCAGCAGCACATCAAACACAGCAGAACCTGCTGCACTGAGTTCTTCTGCACCACCCGCAATCATGACGGTTTGCTTCCCGTATTTAATCGCTTCGTATGCCTGACCAATTCCCATTGAGCCAGAAGTACAAGCACTAGATGTCGGTAAAGTCAGCCCTTTCAAACCAAAATACACGGTCATATTAACTGCACTGGTATGTGACATCATACGAATATAAGTCGTTGCATTTAATTGACCCATATTGTTATCTAGCAGCATGGCACCAAACTCTCGAATCGCATCGACACTGCCGGCAGATGAACCAAAAGCCACACCCGCTTCACCGCTTTGCAGAATTTCATGATTGAGTAGGCCTGCATCTTCCAACGCTTTTTCTGCGCAGACCACAGACATTAATGCCACACGGCCCATGCCGCGAGTCACCTTGCGGTTAAAGTGCTTGGGTACGGTAAACTTTTCTACAGGACCACCCAGCTTGCTACGCAAATCGGAGTGTTTTTCCCAATCTTGCATGTAGCGGATACCGCTTTTGCCTGCTGTAAATTGTTCAAAAATTTGATCTGCGGTCTCACCCAATGAAGTGATGCCTGACATACCTGTAACGACTACACGTTTCATCAAATCAGTCCTCCATTTACCGAAATCACTTGGCGGGTAATATAGCTGGCGTCATCACTGCATAAAAACTTAACCGTTTTTGCCACTTCATCCACTTGCCCCATACGTTGCATTGGAATCATTTTTAGCGCATGTTCTTTAACTTCATCTGTAACCATTTCGGTTTCAATTAAACCGGGCGCTACGCAGTTTACGGTAATTTTCCGTTTTGCTAATTCCAGCGCCAGCGCTTTGGTTGCACCAATTAAGCCTGCTTTGGCAGCGCTGTAATTGACTTGTCCACGGTTGCCCATCACGCCAGAAACTGAAGATAAAGTGACAATACGGCCGCCTTGTTTTAAGCGAATCATCGGCATCATTAATGGCTTAAGCACATTGTAAAAACCATTCAGTGAGGTCGATACCACCTCATCCCAATCGTCATCAGTCAAGGCTGGGAAAGCGCCGTCACGGGTTAAGCCCGCATTGAGCACTGCACCATAAAACGCACCATGCTCGGCCATATCCTGTTCTAAAATTGAGGCTATATTTTCACGGTCGTTTACATCAAACATCAAAACATGACTGCTTTGTCCCATGGCCTGAATTTCTTGCGCCACCTGCTCCGCTTCCTGCTGACGAGAACGCGCATGCACTGTGATATCAAAACCTGCTTTTGCCAATTCCAAAGCAATTGCCTTACCTATACCGCGGCTGGATCCTGTTACTAAAATTCTTCTGCTCACGTTCATTTCCCAATCGCGTCATTCATATTTTCTGGTTCAAATACACTCAGCATGGCGCTAAAGCGATGTTCTTTATATTCAATTTCACAATTAAACTGGCCTAGGCCTTCGTGCAGATAGCTCTGCTCAACTCGAATACGCACGGTGCTGCCCAAAGCGAAATATGGACATGGCAACTGCATTTTACGCGTACCCAATAAAAAGCCGACTTTAGGCGGCAAGCCTTTCGTTTGCCCTTTATGCCCCGCATAGGCACTGATGGTTTGCGCCATTAATTCAATGCCGCTCCATGTCGGCAAACCTTCTGCTTCGCAAAACATCAACTCAGGTCGAATCTGCAATTCTGCAATGGCATAGCTGTCATTGGCTTCAATCAAATGATCAACAAAAACCATTGGTTGTTCATGCGGAATAAACTGTACGGCATCCATCATGGCAAAACGGTTCCTAAAATTAAACTGATATTGCTGCCGCCAAAGGCAAAGGAGTTGCTCATTACATAATGCATCGGCTGCACTGCATGGTTATCCAAAACATAATTCTGCTGGGCCAAAGCAGGGTCTAGTTCAGCCGTATGATGCAAAGGCAGCCACGACTGATCCAGCAAAACCTGCTGACAGATAAAGGCTTCAATTGCACCTGCTGCACCTAAGCAGTGACCCGTTTTGTGTTTGGTGCTGCTCAGTGCAACTGGATAATCGTTAAAAACGGTCTGCACCGCTTTAATTTCCATGGCGTCATTTTGCGGAGTGGATGTGCCGTGCAAATTTAAATAACTAATTTCACTGGCTTTCAGGCCTGCACTATTCAAGGCTTTTTGCATCGCTTCTGCCGCACCTTGCCCTTCTGGATGCGGCGCAGAAATATGCCATGCATCCATCGATTCACCGCTAGACAGCAACATCACTGGAGCCAAGTCTTTAGACAATAAAAATAATGCCGCTGCTTCACCAATATTGATACCGTCACGCTGTGCACCGCAAGGCTGACAAATACTGCTGGACAGGCTTTCTAGGCTATCAAAGCCATTTAAAGTTAACTTGCACAATGTATCTACACCGCCCACCAATACAGCATCTGCCAGATCTGCATTCAGCAGGCGCTGCCCTGCTGCCATAGCTTTGGCTGCCGAAGAGCATGCCGTAGAAATGGTATATGCAGGGCCATTCCAGCCCAAATACTGCTGCAATGATTTGGCTATGCAGCCCATTTCCTGTTTCTGATGGCTAATCGGCTCCGCAGAACACTGCTGGAAATGTGCCTTTAATACTGGCTCATTATCAACAATACCTGACGTAGATGTCCCGACAATAACCGCAAGGCGCTGCTTTGCAAATTGCGCGGTATAGGCGCGAATATCTGCCTCTATTTGCCGCAAAGCCGTTAAAGCAAATCGTAAATTACGCGAATCTGCAGACTGTAAATATTCAGGTATGTTTTGCACTAAGGATGCAGCAGAAGCCCCCACCCAAACCGTGCGCTCTGCGATTAAATCTTGACGCTGCGTTAATGTATTGTCTGCTGTGCACAGTGCATTTTTCAATTCACTGGCATTTTCCCCCAAAGCAGACAAAGCCGCGCTGAACTGTATCCCCACAGCAGAATGGCGCATGATATTGTTATTGGTCACTCTCGCCTCGATCATCTTCCAAAGTATTGCTCACCGCGCTGATTACCATTTGATACGGTACTTGCAGGTTATTCAGTTCAACTGCTCCCTCTAGCGGCTGAATGTTTAACACGGGCTGCTGATTGATATATACCACACCATCTTTTTGCGTCACAGCGGTTTGCCCTGCATGTAATGACATAAACTGTGGATAGGTTGCGTACAAAATATCCCGCACGACATAGTCAAATGGCAAGTATTTCATGGCATCAATACGCTGCTCCACCCGAACCTGCTGTCCATCAAAACTCAGTTTAAACAGCTGCTGCCCAGTCAAGCTCAGCGCCAGCATGTCCAATTGCTGACCGCTTTGCTGCTGATACAGTAAAAAACTGAAGCCATGTTCTTTCCATTGCACTTCAATTTGATCTTGGCGCTGATAGCTTTGCGCTGTCCATTGCGGCGTAGATAAGCCTTGCGCCTTAGGCAGAATTTTAGGCGCCAAGCTTTGACAGCCGCTGCACAAGACAGCACCAGCCAAAACTAAAGCAGTGATTTTAGCATTTACATTAAGTGCCATCTGTCATAGTTTCCCGCATTTTCGCTTCGCGGCAATATTCCGCCAATGTACTCAAACGCTGCTTGGCATTGTGATAAATCGGGTTTGTTTCATCCCACGCATAGCCTGCCAAAAGCGAAGCAATCATACAGCGGATTTTTTCATCTTGGTTCTTTGAAAATACCACATCTTGAAATTCGCCTGTATACCAAGACTCCACATAGGCGCGGAACACTTGAATACCTTTGCGAAGTGGTTTTTCATACTGCGCCATCCAATCCACAGGCTGTCCTTGCAATACTTGATCAACCAAAGGAATGGCCAAGCTGGAAGATTTCAGCGCAATGGTCACCCCTGATGAGAACACAGGATCTAAAAACTCGCCCGCATTGCCGAGCAAAGCATAATTATGTGAAGCTAGCTGTTTAACATTGGCAGAATAACCGACCAATGTACGTACAGGCGTATCATGTTTCGCATTGCGCAGCACTTTAGACAAACTCACATCATCCGCCAAAATGCGTTTTTGCAATGCTTCTAAATCATAATCTGGACTGCCGTCATAACCGTATTTTTCAAAAAAGTCTTGTTCTGCAACCACACCAAAAGATGAACGTCCATCAGCAAAAGGAATCAGCCAATACCATGCACGATGATCTTTTTCATGTACCGCAATCAAGATTTTTTCACGGTCAAATTCTGGATCATCCAAAATACCGTCTTCAATATGCGTAAATACGGCGCGGCGTACAGGGAAATCTGACGGGCTTTCTAAATCTAAAAATTTAGGCAAAATTCGGCCAAAGCCGCTGGCATCCAGCAGGAACTTGCCTTGAATTTGATAAGGCTGACCTTGTTCATCTTTAACCGTTAAAATAGGATGAGCGCTGTCTACATCGACAGCGGTCACTTCATGACCAAAGCGGATGTCTGCACCCATTTTGCCAGCTTGCTGCGCCAGCAGATGGTCAAAATTGGCACGGCGCACTTGCCAAGTAGTGCCCGGGCCTTCACTAAATTTTTGAGTAAAATCGTAGAAACTGCACTGCGGGCCTTTTAAGAAAGCGGCGCCGTTTTTAAATTGAAATGCATATTCTTCGACATGCTCACGCACCGTCTCCAGCAAACCAGCTTCCTCTAGAAACACCATAGACTGCGGCAGTAGAGATTCCCCAATTGAAAAGCGCGGAAAATATTGTTTTTCGATCACCGTCACTTGATAGCCTTTTTGACGCAGCAAGGCTGCTGCCGAACTGCCCGAAGGCCCCGCGCCAATAATTAAGACATCTGTGTGCTGTAGTGTGCTCATTGCACTATTACCTTTTTACTCAGCTCTTTGGCTGATATTGCTGAACCACAACATGTTCTGCATCGGAAGATGTAAACAATGTTGCATAAATAAATGAAAAAATGACCCCCAGCAGTACCGTCAAGCCAAAGCTGTGAATGGCATAGGTATGGCTAAAGGACAAAAGTCCAAATCCAAAGAAAGTCGACATCATACAGAGAAACAGCGCCATGCCGACCACTTGCGGATGGTCGTGCCCATGACGGTAGAAAATCGCATAGTCCACGCCAATGCCGATAATCAGGAAGGTACCCATAATGCTGAACAGATTAATTTCTACGCCTAACCAAGCTTGTATGGCAAAGGTCGTCATCAGCGCCATGGTCACCGGCAGCACCAGCGGCAAGATGGATTTTTTCCCATATAGCAGGCCTAAGCCAATGGCTAAAATTGCCAAAGCGCTCAGCAGCAGCCACTGCGCTTGTATACGATGCTGCTGAAATAGCTCAGACAGCTGATTAACTGGCCGCAGCAGTTGCACATTGTGATTGCTTAATTTTTGAAAAGCGGCCACATCTTGTACATTTTGCAGCATGACTAAACGCTGGGTAGAACTCATCTGTAAAAAATGCAGCGGATGATCTTGAAGCACAGCATCACTCAGCAGCGGCTGATGCTTCAAGTTTGCCTGCCAATTCAGAACGTCAGATTCATTCAGCTGCAGCACCTGCGCATAATCACGCAAGGCCTGCTCAGGAATGGCCTGAAGCATAGCCACATTCTGCTTTTGCTGCACCAGAGGCGGCACCCACTGACCCAGCGCCTGTACCGCATCTAATTTCCCAGCCTGCTGCAATACAGATAGCTGATCCAATAAGTGCTGTTCATTGCGTTCTAATTCTGCAGGTGTTTGACCTCGCACTACAAAATAATCACTGCCCTGCTGCTGCATAAAACGTTCACGTACGTACTGATCTTCCTGTTTTAAGCGTTGATCCATACTTTGCAAATTACGGATGTCATCATTGCTTTTTAAGAACAGTAAGCTGCTGCCAGTCACTGCAACAATCAGCGCCATCAAGACATAGCGTAAGCGATTGCGCGCTTGAATGTAGTTGCGCGCATGACCAATAAAACTCAGCATGCGAATTGCAGGCTCGGCATTTAAAGCAGGCAAGCGTGGCAGCAGTAAAATACTGGTAATCCATGCCGCAGTCAGTCCGACCATAGAGAACACTGCGATCTGCTTAAAGCCCGGAAATGGCGTAAAACTCAGCACCACATAAGCCAGCAGCGTTGTCATCAGACCTACAAATAGGCTTGGCAATAATGGCTTTAAAACGGCAAAGCCATCAATTTTACGATGCTGCGACTGCATGGCCATAAAGTAAAATGAAAAATCCACACAGACGCCAATCAAACTGGCGCCAAAGACCAAAGTCATTAAATGAATTTCGCCAAAAATACTGTAAGTCACAGCAAAAGCAACCAAGCTTCCTGTGCCCACAGCAACTATTTCGGTCAGCATGGGGCGGATAGAACGGAAGCCAAACCATACCAATAGCAGAATACCGATGGTTGAACCGACACCAATCGTCGAAATTTCTTCTTTCGCAGAGTTTGTACCAAATTGCGCAAACAGCAGTGTTCCTGTCCAATGCGGTGTGACCTGCAATTGACTCAGCTGTTGATTGATCTGCTGAATAAAAGCATCGGTCTGCTCTTGATAGGCAATGCTGTAAGGACTGTTCTTGAGCTGCAATACCACCAATCTAGAAATGCCCTGCTCATCGCGCTTGGTGGCAAAGCCTTGTTCTAGGCTAATATCCGAATTGTTCTGTAACGCGCTGAGCCCCATTGCATAACGTGGAAACAGCAACAGCGGATCACTTTGCAGCATTTCTGCCGTGACCGGCATGCCCGGACTCATCAATTGCAATAAGCCCTGCTCTGCTAATGCCACATAATCTTTGTGCTGCAGCAGTTCACGGTCGCTCTGGGTTAACAGCCCTGCCTTGTGCTGATACAGCAGTTTGGCAAATTTGTCATAGTCTAGCTGAGGGCGTACAGGCTGAAATAGCTGGCTTTGATTAGCCTGTGTTTTCAGTAATGTTGTGGCTTGATCCAGCTGCTGATCATTTTGAGCATCCAGCACCACAAAGACTTTGTCATTCAGCTGATTGCTGACATAGTTCTGCGCACGCTCCAGATTCGCATCTTGATGTGTTTCTGGCAGCAAGGCAAAAATATTGGTCTGAATTTTAATGCCATTGTTCAGCCATGCCGTAGCTAAAACGACTGCAATGACACAGAGTATGACCAGCCAAATGGCGGTAAATTTATTTTGCCAATTGGAAAAGCGCATTTTCCGCAGCCGTTAAAGTTTGAGGTTGAGCGCTTTGCTGACTAAAACGGATGACCGTACTGTTATTGGCCTGTTCCTGAATCACAATGCGGTTCACATAACGCTGACCTTGAGCATCAACACGGACAAACAGTTTTTTAAATAAACTGCTCTTTGGCGTCAGCACCACATTCCACTGTGCAGGACTGTAATTGGCTGAAACCACATTAAAGTTTTTTGCCAGTGCAGTTTCGTTACCAGACATCAGCTGTAAAAACATGGTCGCAACAGAACCATAAGGCGTTTTATCAACTGCAATTTGACTTGAAGTGCGCTGTGTTTTTTGCACCAGCTTACGCGGTGTCACGATCAAATCTGCTTTCACTGGGCTTTGAATTTGCCAAAGTACGCCCTGATTTTTACTGAACAGCACTTCGCCTTTCGAGACATAGGTTTTATTCAGCGAAGCCAATTTTTTCTGTTGTTCAAAATTGGCGCGTACCATTGGTGTAGCCGCCAATTGCGAAAATACCTGCTTCAATTCAGTATTCTGCGCATGACCTGCAGATGTCATCACAGCAGAAGCTGTAATCAAACACAGCGGCAATGCTGCTTTAAAAATAGGAGATCGAATATTCATCCTACTACTCCGCTTTAAATTCAGACCATGCATTTAAACAGTCCAATAAAATTTGAGGCGACTGGTAACACATTTCACGTGTTGCAATCTGCACTGCCACTTGCGTGGTATAACCTTTGGTCAGTCGTCTGCCCGAAACTGCGTCAAAAATCTGATACTCAATTTTCAGACGGTTTTCCCATTCTTTTAAAATTGCGCGTACACGGATTTTTTGTTCAAATTCGATGCCCTGCACATAGCGCACATGGCTTTCAATCACTGGCCATGCGTAGCCTGAATCACGCATTTGCGTATAGTTATAATGAAACTGATCCAGCAGCTTGCAGCGGGCAATTTCAAAATATTTTAAATAATGCCCATGCCAAACCACATTCATGGTGTCTACATCATGAAAAGGCACATCAATAATCACATCTGCATGCATCGCTTTATCCTTGGCTTATACAGCAATGCTGTTCAAAAGTTCTAAATCTTCAAAACGGTTGACCAACGCCTGCAGCTCGTTCTGTAAAGGGCGATCTTCCTCTACATAGTTGAAGCTGTGAAGCACCCACTGTTGAAATGCTGTTAATACTGGACTGAGTTCTGTATCTAAGCCTTTCAATTTCACCGCCTGAACCGCAGCACAGCTCAATGCCGCCATCACTTGTTCAGTCAGCGTAATCACACGGCTTGCATCACGCGCTGCAATGGTTCCCATGCTGACTTTGTCCTGATTATGACATTCAGTTGAACGAGAAAAAATGGATGCCGACAAAGTCTGTTTCAGCGCTTCTGCTGTCCATGCCGACACCCCAATTTGCACGGCTTTAAAACCATGATTCAGCGGCAGGCGTTCTGGGCTTGAACCCGTCAAGTTGCGTGGCAGGCCGTTATTCATTTTGTAATCGACCAATTGCGCAAGCTGACGGTCCATCAAGTCTGCAATATTGGCAATCATGATTTTTAAACTGTCCATAGCCTGTGCAATATGACCGCCATAGAAATGTCCACCATGCAGTACACGCAAATTCACCGGATCAATCAATGGATTGTCACTGCTGGAATTCAGCTCATTTTCAATAAACTGGCGCAGCCACACTTTTGAGTCTTCAAACACACCAATAATATGAGGCGCACAGCGTAATGAATAGCGGTCCTGCAGGCGTGAACTTTGGTGCTCGGTTTGCACTTGGCTGTTCAGCCATACACGTAATTGCGCGGCAATCTGCTGCTGACCAGGATGCGGCTTTTGCGCAAACAGTACTTCATCAAAATGGCTCGGATTACCTTCCAGCGCCAAGACATTCAATGCTGTCACCATGGTGCTGGCCAAAGCAATCTGTTCTGCTTTTTTATAGTTCAGGCAAGCAATGGCGGTCATCACAGCTGTACCATTCATCAAGGCCAAACCTTCTTTGGGACGCATCACCAAAGGCTGCATGCCTTTTTCGGCATAGATCTCTGCAATGGGTACAATCTTGCCTTGGTAATACACATCACGCTCACCTACCAGCGCACCCGCAATATAAGACAATGGCGTTAAATCACCGCTTGCGCCGACAGAGCCTTCAGATGGAATAACTGGAATCACATCTTCATTCAGCATCCACGCCAGACGCTGCAGCAAGGCGTGCGATACACCTGAATAGCCACGTGCCAGCGAACATAAACGGACTGCAACCACTGCGCGTGCCGTGATTAAATCCAAATTTTGGCCCATGCCACATCCATGAAAGCGAGACAAATGCAAAGGCAGTTCATTCACTTGATGCGGTGGAATTTCCACAAGGCAAGAATCGCCATAGCCTGTGGTTACGCCATAAATAACACCTTCATCCTGCAATAACTGATCGAGAAAATCTGCGCCGCGCTGAATCAATGCATTCCACTCATCTGAAGCAGGCAGTGCTACTTGATGTTCTTTACGCGCAACAGCCACAATATCTTCAATGCTGAGAGCGAATTCCCCAATCGTTAACACAAGACTTATCCTTTATTCCAAAAATTATAAAAATTAAACCATTGATACGGCGCACGCATGCAATGCTGTTCCAGCAGCTGCACATATTGCCGTGTGGTCTGCTGCATAGCTTGCATGCGCTCTTTACGTGGCCAGTTCAGCTGATCTGCTACTTTATGAATATGCACTTCAAAATGTGCTTGCACCCGATAGCAAAACACCGCCAATACAGGTGCTTTCAATAAACTTGCCAAAATCCACGCGCCTTGCGGCCACAGCGCCTGCTCACCTAAAAACTCAACAGGCTGAACACGGCCAGACTGCACAGGCACACGGTCTGCAGCCACAATCACCCACTCGCCTTGATCCAGCTTATCTTGTAAAATCAATGCGGTTTCTATACCCAATTCATCTACCGAAACCAAATTCACATCGGCATGCTCATTCAGCTTCTTTAAAAATTCATTAAATTTTGTCGCATGCTTTTGATAGACCAGCACATTAATTTTTTGCGTATGTTCAGACTTCACCGCACGCAGCAGCTCAATATTGCCAAAATGTGAAACAACAATCACTGCGCCTTTTTGGTAATGCGCACGGAAATGTTCATGCCCATGCAATTGCAGTTCCTGCTCAGCCACATTGCCCAACCAGCCTTCAATTTTGTCTAAGATGCATTCGCCAAACTGCATTAAATGCGTATAGGTCTGCCCCATATGCGGATCAGATGCAAAAGGTGATTGACTGCCTGCAAAATGATGCAGCTTTTTTAAATACAGTAAAGAAGCTTGGCGTGCTGTGTTTGAAAATAGCCAATACCACAAGATCACAAAATACAGCACCAATCTGCACAGCCAGCGTCCGCCCAAGCGGTAAAAGCCCAGCATCAGCATCAGTGGTAACATGCCGCCACGCTCTTTGATGCTGCTCCATTTGGGAGTGCTTTTTTCTGTCTTTTTTTGCTCTGACACGCTTAGCCTTTCACTTTGTAATACAGCAATTTGGGTAAGCGCAGCAGCATGCCGCCCAATAAACGGCTATGCGCGCGAGCCATCCCTAAATTATCTCGCCAGACATTAAAATGCGAAATACCGTCTTCAGGATAGATGACCCGAGTAGGCACATTCACAAAATGTACATTTTCCCATTTCAAGCGCACCAAAATTTCTGAGTCAAAGCCCATACGCGGCTGAAATTTAGCACTATTCAATATTTTCACTGTCTGCGCCAAGGGATAAACTCGAAAACCGCACATACTATCTTTAATTTCAAAAGATAGGCTGTTTATCCAAACCCAAATATGTGTTGCATAACGACCATATAAGCGTTTTTTCGGAACAGTCGCATCAAATACAGGCTGACCAATGACCATCGCTTCTGGATGCTGCGTCGAGACATCTAAAAAGTGCTGAATATCATTCCAGTCGTGCTGACCATCCGAGTCTAATTGCAAGGCGTGACTATAACCCTGCTTATATGCATGCTGCAGCCCCGTCATGACTGCCCCGCCTTTGCCTTGATTGACTTCATGCTCAACCAAATCCAGTAAAGGGTTGTCTGCAGCCAATGACCGCAGCACCGCTGTACATTCAGCATCACTGCCATCATTCACCATAATAATAGGCAGCTGAAAAACGTTTAGATGTGCAGTTAAGGCCGCCAAATAATGCGGATGGTTATAAACTGGAATTACAAAGCAATGCTGCATTCTTATATCCTCGGCCTATTCTTTTGCCGCTGAAACAGCAAACAGCAGCCGCCCAGAAGCCAATGTTTTATCTTGTTGTTTCAGCTCAAAACTGACTTTGTGCGCCTTTCGCACTAAGGATAAATCCACACATTGATAAGGACGAATTAAGTCCTGAAATTTTAACTGCTCAAAACCATTACACCATTGCAAATCTGCCCAATGCTGCTTTGCAAAATGCTGAATGAAGCCAATTTGACCAACGCCTGGGTAAATTGAAAAATTCGGGAAATGTCCCTTAAAACATTCTAACTCAGGACTGAATTCCAGCGCTAAATTAAGCTGCTCATCATGTATCTGCTGTGTCAAAACCACAGGCAGCTGCATCGGCTGAAACAAAGACTTTAAATACTGCTTATTGAGTTTAGATTGCGCATTTTGCGGCATCAGGGACAAGAAGCGCCATTGCCGCGGAATGGCAATACTTTCCAGCTTTTCACTTAATTGTTTTTTCAGCTGCGCTACGAATGCCGCTTTGCCCATTTCCTGCACATGCTGACGCGCTTCATCCGTCAGCACAGCCACCGTGGCTAAAATTTGACGGTGCTCTTTTTCATACACCAAAACGTGACATTGCTCTACAGCCGCTAAATCCGCAATTTTAAGTTCAATTGCATCGAGGCTTAAACGCTTTTCTTCCAGTTTCACAATTCGGTCTAAACGGCCCAGCAAACGAAATGGGCTCTTAGAGTTCGTCGTTTCTATCAGTTCGACTTTATCACCCGTCAAAATCCAGTCTGTGCTAAATGCATGATTGGTTTTGACCGCCAATTCTTGCTGTTCCTGAGCCTGAATATCGACATTAGCAAAGGGAGTCCATAAGGCATCATCCTGCTGACGGTGCGCAATTCCGCCTGTTTCAGAACTGCCAAATACTTCTGTAATGGGACTGTTCAGATATGGGCGGACACCCGCATCCAGCTTGCCGCCAGAAGAATATACCGTAATACAGTCTTGCAGCAGTACATCCTTGGTCCAGCGCTTGAGCAAGGCTGGGCTGGAAATTACATAGTTTGGCAGCTGTAAATGCGCGATTTTCTTTTGAATATCGGCCACATCTTCAGGAAAAGCCAATTGCTTTTGATAAAAACTTCGCCCGCTCGCCAAAGGCCACAGCAGTTTAAACAATAAGCCATATATATGCTGATGACTGACTGTTGCAATTGCGACGGCCTGTTCGGGCAAAGCAAAGCTGGCATCTAGGCCGCAAACTTCATTAAACAATTGCTGTAAGGTACGAGGAATTTTTTTCGGTTGGCCTGTAGAGCCTGAGGTATAAAAATACACCTGCGCGTGATTTAAAAAGGCATCATCAAATTGAAAAATTTCTTGATGTTTTTTATCTGAGATTTCACTGCGTTTTAGAAAATAGATCTGCTCGGCAGCCAATTCTTTTTCTAAATCACTGACACGGTTTGGTGGCAGCAAGACCTGTTTTTTTGCCTGCAAGGCTGCAAATAGCAGCACCAAAAATTCATAGCTATCTTGTTCCCACAGCGCCCAGACAGCTTCAGATGACATGCGGATCTGAGTTGCCTGCAATGCAACATCCTGCCAAAAGTCCTGAAATGAAATTTCACGCAGATCGGACTGAATACATAAAGTTCGGGATGAATGCTGATGGTGCTGAAAATGACAAGACATAAATGTTGTTTCTAAACCGTGATTATTTTCTAAATTAAAAAAATGAAAATGACGCTATTTTTGCGCCTGATGCAATCGCTGCTGACGTTTACGCAGCAGGTACTCTCCGAGCAATAAAATACCCATCAACACATAGGAAATAAAACCGTTATACAGCACCCAAATCTTCATTGGCGCAAAATACACCGTCCATAATGCAATCAGCGCATTAACCGCAAAAAAAACGCACCACACTTTGGTGACTTGACGTGTCCAATGCACACCTTCTGGCGGTAAGTCTGGCTCTGCCAACCGCGCAAAGCGCTCAATCATAGATGGCGGTTTGATTAAGGTCATACCGAAAATAATCAAAGCACCCACATTCATGCAGACTGGGTACAGTTTTAGCCAAGCATGATCTTTGAGTATCAGGCTTAGTCCACCGCAGAGTATAGCAAAGCCCGTCAAAGGCCACAGCAAAGCATTGCCCTTGCTGAACATGCGCATCATGCCCAGTGCAATCAACAGCACACTTACCCATGCATAGTGGCCTTTTGCCAAACCATAGCCGACAAAAAAAGGATAGAGAATCAATCCGATTACTGCTATCCCTTTAAAAACTGCATTCATTCAGCTGACATATTCTGAATGACGACTACAACGTCCTGTACGGTGCGGACGTTTTTAAAATCTTCCGGATTCACTTGCTTACCGGTTAATTCTTTAATCTTTACGACCAAATCAATCGCATCGATACTGTCTACATCCAAATCTGTTGCTAGATTGGACTCAAGCTGTACATCTTCAGGCGCGATTTCGAACAATTCGTCCATCCATTCGCGCAATTTTTCTAAAACGGTTTCTTGTGCAAGCATAGCAACCTCTTATGCTGTTTTCTGAGCTTCAACCAAAGCCACCAAGCTTTGAATTGATTTAAAGTGTTCTTTGGTTTCTGCAGACTCTGCATTTAAATGAATACCGTAACGCTTTTTCAATGCCAAGCCCAGCTCCAATGCATCAATTGAATCCAAACCCAGACCGTCGCCAAATAACGGCGCTTCTGTTTCAATGTCTGCAATGGTGATGTCTTCTAGGGCAAGCACATCAATAATCATTTGCTTCAATTCATCAGCAAGATTGTTCATTTAAGGATAACTCTTGGTTAAAAAACCGCTGTAATTGTTGATTTAATTGACGTACATTTTTGGGATTGACACTAACATCATCCAATACGTCTTCCACTTGGATCGCATCCAAAACTTTCACGTGAATATGAAAAGGCTGTTCTGGGATGTGATACCACTTTTCATTTTTGGTCAGGGTCGAAGGTGTACATGTAATCAGTACTGGCCGAATTGGTACACCTGCGCGCAAGGCAATATTGGCAGCGCCGCGCTGAAAGTCATTCAGCAGCGTGTCTTTTTCAGTCCGTGTCCCTTCTGGAAAAATCAGTAACGATGCCGCTTTATCCTGCTGCAGTTTGTTCACGCAATCCTGAATAAATTGTTCTGAACCTGCATTTAGAATATACCCCGCACTCTGCACAGGACCTTTGGTAAATGGGTTAGACCACAGCGCCTGTTTGACCACGCAATTTGCCTGTTCCATTAAACCAATTAAAACCACAACGTCAATCAGTGTCGGATGGTTGGCAATCACCAGCTCCTGCTGGCTGTGCTGCAGCTTTTCCAGCCCTTCAACTTCATAGGTCATAATGCCCAGCTTAACCATCATTTCGGTAAAGCCTTTAAAGCTGTGCTTAATGACTTTTTGCGTGCGCTGTATACGCAGCGCCTCATCTTGCGTACTGAGCTTCACCAAAGGTGCAACCAGACCGCCTATGGCAGCGCCGCCTGCGCCAAAACTGGCAAAACTGAAGCCCGTTGCGCCTACACGCCAAACATAATTGGCTTTTTGCTTAATACTTTTTAAATTTAGCATTTGGTCCACGCAGCGCTTTCAGTTTGGCGCTCATCTTGCCAGAAATGATAAAATTGTAATGCTTGCTGAAAATAAAAAGCATCTTGTGTCATGTGCTCAAGCTTTAAACATAAATTTTCAGGCTTTAATGTCACCATTGCCGCCATCGCGAAAGCAACAAAAGGCTGATGCTCAGCATAAATATCTGGTAGCGGTTCATCATAATACACCACCAACACGCGACCACTAAACTGTGCAGTTTTTAGCCATGCATATGCTTCTGTTAATCCATCATTCCATGAACCCGCCAAACTGGTAGCTGGCGTTGATTCTTTACATAAAATTGAATACAGCCCAGACACGGCATTATGCACCGAAGTCGAAAACTGAGTTGGTGAGGGTGTTTGGTCGTTTAACACATCTTCTAATATTTTCAGTGTTTTATGTTCATCACCATACTGCGATACCCAAACGATATAATCAGCTTGCTGTTCTGACAGCGCCTGTATTGCAGTATTCAGCGCCAACTTTGCAATTGGCGACAGCCGGCGCCGCTGCATCGCGGGAATTTTTTCTAAGGCAGGAAATACCTCATCTGCCCGGCTCATCACTAGCCGAGACACATTCATAAGCACCATGCGCTGTATTTCCTTACCCTTTAAAACTTATATTTCAGAATGTTGCGGATTATAGCATTGACATTATTTTTTTTGCATAAAATATAATAAACATTCCTATTATCATATACTTGTACATATATTACAGCTTTATGACAGCAATTTTTAGACATAAAAAAAACCTGCATCACGCAGGTTTTTTTTCAATTTATCAAACTGGAAGTCATTAACTTCCTTGCACCAAACGGCGTGCACTGATAATGCCTGGTTGCTGTTCAAGACGTGCTAACAACTTAGACAACTGTGCCAAACCTTTTACTTCAATCAACAGCTTCATATTAGCAATACCATCACTTTCAGAGATTGTATTCACCTGACGAATATTGATTTGATCAGAGAAAATCACTTGGGTTAAGTCTTTTAACAAACCACGGCGGTCATAAGCTTCAACCACAATTTGTACACTTTGACCACGGGTTGGCTGCATTTCCCAATCGGCTTCGACAGCACGTTCGGGTTCTTGACCAATCATACGCACATAGTCAGGACAAGCGACTTTATGAATACTCACACCACGATTCAAAGTAATGTATCCCGCAATCGACTCCCCATGTACGGGCTGACAGCACTGTGCAACGTGTAATTCCACGTTATCCAGTCCATCAATCAAAATACCATGCGCAGATAAGGTATGACTCGCACGCGGATTCAATGTTGGTTTAAGCACCAGCTCAGGTTCATCCTGATCCAGATGCATATGACGGTTTACCTGATTGATTAAGGCATGCAGGCTAATATCACCATTCACTAAACCAATTAAGATATCCTCGCCTAATTTCACATTGAAATGGTTGCAGTAATCATTCAAATCAATGCTTTTTGGATGAATCGCAAGACGTGATAATTCTTTATTTAGAATTTCACGCCCCACTTCCAAATTCTTGCTACGGTCTTGCTGACGGAACCAATGGCGTAACTTGTCACGAGCACGTGCTGTCTTGATATAACCCAGTGAATTCACCAACCAATCACGGTTCGGCTCACGGTCTTTCTTGGTTAAAATCTCAACTTGCTCGCCAGTTTTTAGCGTATAAGTCAAAGGAACATAGCGTTGGTTTACACGTGCCGCATAGCACTTGTTACCCACTTCGGTATGTACATGATATGCAAAATCTAGAACTGTCGAGCCACGTGGTAGTTCTTTAATATCACCATCACGACTGAACACATAGATTTTCTCAAAATCTTCGAACTCTTGTATTTGTTCAAAGTTTTCCGAGTCTTCTTCATCCTTATGCGCACTAGCATCATTACGTTCTTGATAATGTTCAAGTACCGCACGAAGCGAGTGTAGACGATGATTAAATGAATAATCGGTCGTCTTCGAACCTTCTTTATAGTTAAAGTGCGAACATACCCCAAGCTCAGCTTCTTCATGCATGTTTTTGGTACGAATCTGCACTTCTAGCGATTTATTTTCTGCAATGACTGCGGTATGAAGCGAACGATAGCCATTAGCTTTAGGGTTAGTAATATAGTCGTCAAACTGATGCGGGATGTGACGCCAAATTTGATGCACAATACCCAATGTGTGATAACACTCAGGTACGCTATCCACTAATACACGAACTGCACGAATATCGTAAAGCTGATCAAAACTCAGGTTCTTACTTTTCATTTTTCGATAAATCGAATAAATGTGTTTCACCCGACCATTAATTTCGGCCACGATGTCATGATCAAGCAATTCTTTGCGTAATTTATCGGTTACAAACTGAATATATTGCTCACGCTCTAGACGTTTTTCATTTAATAAAGATGCAATTTCCTTATAACGTTCAGGCGCTAAATAGCGGAACGCTAAATCTTCCAGTTCCCACTTTAACTGTGCAATGCCAAGTCGATGTGCCAGTGGTGAGTAAATGGTTAAAATTTCTCGTGCTACACGTTCTTGACGCTCTTTTGACGAATGCGCCAATTCACGTAAGGCATAAGTACGTTCAGAAAGTTTGATTAATACAACACGAACATCTTCCGTCACCGAAATCAACATTTTATAAATGCCGGTTAAATGTTCACGCTGGTTATTATTAAAATGATCTTCGAGGCGCTTATTCTGCTCAATCAATTCAGAAAGTTTACCCATTGCAAGCGTGCCTTTCACCAAAGCATGAACTTGCTCACCAAACTGGGTACGTACTTCTTCCAAACTGGTTACACCTTCACGCACCGAACGATATAACATCGCTGCGGATAAAGTATCTTCATCTACATACAGATGCGCCAAAATATCCGCCATTTCAATACCGGTATAAAAGGTGTTGGAACGATGACTCACCGTGGTTTCGAGTTCTTTTTGCAAGGTCAGATTCGCAACTTCTCTGAGTTGCTTCAATGGAGCTCCGTCAAACATACCACTGACACGCTCCAACCATTCGGCTAGATCATGCTGTGCTTGCTCGGCATGTTCTACAGTCGCTTCCTGTGACAACTCATTGAGACGTCCAGGCAGCTGTTCACGTACTGTGACCATACCCTACTCCTACTTTTCTACGCTTCATATCTCTAATCGTTTATCTGATTTTCTTTTTCGAACAAAGCAATCGATTCGACATGCCCTGTATGGGTAAACATGTCCATGACACCCGCTTTTTTCAAACGGTAGCCTTGTTGTACCAACATCCCGGCATCACGCGCAAGGGTTGCTGGATTACATGACACATAAACGATTCTATTTGCACCAAATTTGGGCACATATTGCATAACTTCCTCCGCACCGGAGCGCGGCGGGTCAATCAATAATGCATCAAATCCCTGTTTTGCCCAAGAATGATGCGAAAAATCTTTTGTTAAATCTTGTGAATAAAATTTTACTTGAGAAAGGCCATTGTTTTGTGCATTTTCTGCACCACGTTGCACCATTTCCTCACTACCCTCAACGGCAACAACTGAACCAGCCTCTCCCACAGATTTTGCCAGTGGTAAAGAAAAATTCCCTAAACCACAGAACAGATCAAGAACGCGTTCACCCTGTTGTAACTGAAGCAAATCACATGCCAGTTTCACCATTTGTGGATTAATCGTTGAATTCACTTGCGTGAAGTCTTGAGGATTAAAGCCAAATTCTACATTAAAGTCACTTAGACCATAGTGCAGACGCATCGCTGCCGATGGATCATCAACACGGTGTAGGCTATCAGGGCCTTCAGGTTGTAAGTAAAGCTGCCATCCCTTCTGTAACGCAAATTTCTTAAATTGGTTGACATCTTCTGCACAAAGTTCAGCCGTATGTCGAACCAATAGCGCAATCTCTTGATCGCCCATGGCCAATTCAATATGCCCAATGTCAGCCTTACCAGCTAAACGTTGTAATAACTGTTTAAGTGTCGTCAATGAACCAAATTCACGATCAAGCACCATACAACGATCAATCGAAGTCAGTTTATTGGATTGGCTTTCACGGAAGCCCACCACCAATTTATCTTTCGCAGGTAGGTATCGCACGCCGATACGTGCTTTACGACGGTAATCTTCACGCTGTGAACGTAGTGGCGCTAACCATTCTTCAGGTTGAATACCAGCAAAATGTTCAAGATGTGATTTCAGTACTTCTTGTTTTAAACGAATTTGTTCATCTGGATGAATATGCTGCATGCTACAGCCACCACACACTCCATAATGCGGACAGGCTGGCTCAACACGCATCTCAGAGGCGTCGCTTAATAATTCGAGACTGTCGGCTTCTTCAAGACGTTTTACGACATTGGTAATACGCGCGCGTACGGTTTCACCCGGTAAAGCATAACGAATAAACACTTTTTTACCGTGTTTTTCTATAGGATGCTCAGGATGTGTTCCAAAGTGCGCAATGCCACGCCCCTCATGTGAAAGCGACTCAACCTGAAATGTATAAATGGGCTGTTGGGCTTTTTGGGGCTTGGCTCTATGTTTCATGCGTACCTAATGTGTGTGAGATGGGAAATCTGATTGAGTAAATTCGGTACGTTGCGAAGTTTGCTGCCATACCGATAAAAAGTCAGCGTGTTGCGGCTGAGTATTTAAATATTGAATCGTGCTTTGAATCATGTGCTGATGATCATTCAGCAGTAACTGTCCTTTCAACAATAGCCAGCGCAAATATATCAGCCATGTATTCAACACATCACCTTCACAATAGCTGGTCAGCTCCATCCAGTGTTCATTTTGAACATATGCAGGAACATGATAGCCACCGTCACCACGCTTCCCAGGGAAGCCAAGTAAATGTGCTGTATCATCGAGCTTTTGAAAATGACGGCCATGGAACATTGCCATGACATCCATTAAATCAATATGACGATGATGATAACGATTCTGGTAGTTATTATACCGCTTTTGCGTATCAATCTCGCCCTGATCGAACAAACTTGGTGCAGATAAGCCGTGATACATGGCACGAAATAAAATGACCGGTAAATCAAATTGCGAACCATTCCAACTGACCAGCGTTGGGTGACGCTTTTCAAAAATCGAAACGAATTTTTTTAAAATTTCAGCTTCGCTGTTGTCTTCTCGGCTAAATGAAAACAACTTCATGCCTTTTTCATCAATCCACAGACCTGAAATACAAACAATTTCATGCAGCGCCAAACGTTGAAAATCAGTACCCGCTTCTTGACGGCGTAATTTCGTCAACGCAGCGTCAAGATCTGCCTCAGGCAAATCTAGCCCGTACAAATGCGCCCCAGATTTTAAATCGGTGAGTGTTTCGATATCAAAAATTAAAACAGGTAAACGCATGAGTACTCACCAGTGGAATTGCAATCGCAATTATTCAGGATCTACAACAGAGAACAAACCAGTCGACAAATAACGATCGCCACGGTCACAAACGATACAAACAATTACTGCATCTGGGTTTTCTTCAGCCAGTTTAATCGATGCCCACACTGCACCACCAGACGATGTTCCTGCACTGACACCTTCTTTACGTGCAAGACGACGTGCAGTTTTTTCTGCCTCAATTTGTGGAATATCCATAATACGGTCAACGCGTGATGGATCAAAAATTGTTGGCAAATATTCTTGCGGCCAACGGCGGATACCTGCAATGTTTGAGCCTTCAGAAGGTTGTAAACCAACAATTTGAATCTCTGGGTTTTGTTCTTTTAAATACTTTGAAATCCCCATGATGGTACCCGTTGTACCCATTGAGCTGACAAAGTGCGTAATTTTACCGCCAGTTTGTTTCCAAATTTCTGGGCCAGTAGTTAAATAATGCGCTTCCACATTATCCGGATTACCAAACTGGTTGAGTACCAAACCTTGACCATCTTTTTCCATTTGAAGCGCAAGATCACGTGCCTCTTCCATGTTTTCAGATTCAATCAGCTCAGCACCGTAAGCGCGCATTGCATCTTTACGTTCCTGACTTGAGCTTGCTGGCATAATTAATGTCATTTTATAGCCACGCATTGCAGCAACCATTGCCAAAGCAATACCTGTATTTCCGCTCGTCGCCTCAATTAATGTATCACCCGGTTTGATTTGGCCACGCTTTTCAGCTTGCATAATCATGTTATACGCGGGACGGTCTTTGACCGAACCTGCTGGGTTATTGCCTTCTAACTTGGCTAATACTGTTGCTTGAGTGTGACTTGCCAGACGCTGTAAACGCACTAACGGAGTATTTCCGACGTAATGGTCTAATAAAAAATCATCTGCTTGAAAATCAGGGGTTGTGTTACTCATTATGTGTACCTATATCGAGGTGCGCCTATTGTATGAAAAAATACCTGAGCCTGCACCCATTTGACTGGCTTTTTCGTCAAAGTGATTAAAGCGCAATCAGTTTTAAATAATCCATGCTAATATTCGGTGCATAAGGAATAAACTGCTTAAATCATGTCAAATATCAACAAAAAGCTTTTTAAACGCCTGCACTTAAATCATGCTTATGGACAGCTGATTGCACTGATTTTCGTGCCGATCACGATATTGGCATGTGTAGGTGCCATGTTGGTAATTACTGAAACGTCTAATGCAGCAAAAGCGCAGCAACGTCAAATGGCAATTGCAATTTTGACGCGTTATCAGCAAACCTCTGAATCTGCCGTCGACCTCCTTAACCATTACCCTTGGCAATTTGACCAAGCTCGTAATGCCATGCAAAACATGCTGAATGAAAAGCATCTGATTCGCGCTGCTATTTTAGATGTACAAGGTCATAACCGCCTGAGCATTGGCTTTCAAGACCAAGACCTTTGGCCTAAATTTGATAATAAAAGTTCTTTTGTCGGTCCAATAGCCCATAACGACAATCATGTTTATGCGCTCAAAATTACAGATGCCAACGAAACGCCTGCTTGGTTATCTATTGAATTAGATAATCAACCACTTCAAATTGCACACTACCGTGTTTTGATTGTCTTAATCGCTACAGGTTTACTGACCTTATTGTTGTTATTGCTGTGCCTGAATTTCTATTCACGTCGCTGGATTGCCCCGATGTATGAAATCCGCATGCAATTACAACGCCTGAATGCAGACACCCTCAATCAGCACATGGTAATTAACAGTACCGGTGAATTACGCTTACTTCAGCGTGACATTGCTAACGTCGTAAAACGCCTGCATTTTAGCTTTTTAGAATTACGTGAGCATACTGAACAAACTGAGGATGATCTACGTCGTACCCTCGATACCTTAGAAGTTCAAAACATTACTTATCGCCAAGCACGTGACCAAGCAATTCATGCGAATCAATCCAAATCGGTTTTCTTAGCCAATATTTCACATGAACTACGCACACCACTCAACAGTATTGATGGTTTTATTCATCTGTTATTACGTCAAGGCAACCTCAGTAATGAACAAAATCTCTATCTACAAACGATTCGTAAATCGTCAGCGCATCTACTCGCTTTAATTAATGATGTATTAGATTTCTCAAAAATTGATGCTGGAAAATTAGAACTCGAAACAGCACAGTTTGACTTAGAAGAAGCGGTCTTTGATGTCATGGATATGTTGTCGCCGTTGGCTGCACAGAAACATATTGATATGACCTTCTACTATGCAGACAACGTCCCGAAATATGTGGTCGGCGATGCCCTACGCTTTAAGCAGATTTTGACCAACTTAACCTCAAATGCCATCAAATTCACTCCAGATGGTGAAATTATTGTCCGTGTGCGTATGGAGCATGATGACATCGGTCAATGCTTACTGCACTTTAGCGTTCAAGACAGCGGCATTGGCTTAAGCGGTACGGATCGTAAAAAACTGTTTGAATCCTTCTCGCAAGGTGATGCCTCGGTCACTCGTCAATTTGGTGGAACAGGACTCGGACTGGCAATTTCAAAACAATTGGTAAGCCTTATGCATGGGCAAATTGGCTTTGAAGACAACCAAGAACGTGCACCGACCGAAAAAGGTTCAACCTTCTGGTTCACTGCCCGCTTTAGTGTCGATGATGATATTGAAATTGTTCATCCACAGTTTAGCCATTTGCAAGTAGTGTCCTATTTAGCACACCCTGCCACAGCGAATGTACTTCGTCATTATTTAGAAGATTATGATGTGCAGCACATTGAAACGCAGTCAATTTTAGATTTGTTTAGCCGACTCAATCAACTGCAAAGCAATGAAAACACTTGGCTGATTGTCGATCATAGTGGTGACTCTGAAGCCTTATTGAAAGAAATTCGTAACCGTTATACCGGCAATTTAGCCATGTACGGTTATCAAATGATGCTTGATCCAAACATGTTGAATGAGTACCGAGCTCGTCCATTGCACCAACCGCTCAGTCGTACTGCGTTAGTTCAACTTTTGAGTAATGAACCATGGTTCGATCAAGAACAACATGAAGAATTCAATGGGCAAGGTTTACACATTTTGGCGGTGGATGATCATCTACCCAACTTAATTGTACTTGAAGCCTTACTTTCAGAATTAAATGTCAAAACCACAAAAGTGCTCAGTGGGCAAGAAGCCATTGAAGTTATTCAATCACGACATGAACAAAATTTATCGGCTTTCGATCTGGTCTTTATGGATATTCAAATGCCAGTCATGTCTGGTATTGATACTACACGAGCGATTCGCTCTTTAGAGTCGACATTTGAAGAACATAAACGCTTGCCAATTATTGCGCTTACTGCTCATGCCCTGTCAGATGAAAAACAAAAGCTGCTGCAAAGTGGTATGGATGACTATGTGACGAAGCCAATTCAGATGGATCAGATTATTCAAATATTGACGCAGTGGACAACAGAAAATTTCAAAAAAGCCAAAGGTTTAGAACGTAACTCTGTCATCGAAGCGTTAGAACCAAGCATTTTAGATTGGCAACAAAGCTTACAATTGGCTGCGAATAAAGAAGATCTTGCGATCGATTTACTAAAAATGCTGGTGGACAGTTTTGAGCAAGAAAAAACTGAAATGGCACAGCTCATTGACGATGAAGATTTTCCTCAATTAGAGCATGTACTACATCGTTTATATGGCGCAACACGTTATGTCGGTGCACCAACACTGCAAGAAGTTTCGGGTAATTTTGAACAATTCGTTTCGACATTACGTAAAGAACGTCGTAAAGCAGACGAAAGCTTTATTCAAGAAACCTTGCAACGTTTTGATGAACTCAATGCCGTGATGTTGCAAGTTGAACATGCAGCACAACAAATTTTAGCCAAACAAAACCAATAATTTTTAAACCTGAAAAAACAGTGCAGGCTTCAAACTCAAGTGACTGCACTGTCATCTATCAGACTAAACTGCATGCTATGCTCGGCGCAGAAACAACAAGAGTAAATACCATGGCTTTATTACGTATCGAAAAAAATAATGGCATTGCAACGGTTTATCTCAACCGTCCAGACAAACGTAATGCAATGAGTTTTGCATTGTTAAAGGAATTAGTGAGCACAGCTGAAAAACTAAAAAAAGATCGCAGCTTACGCTGTGTAATTTTAACAGGTGAAGCTCAGGTTTTTAGCGCAGGTATTGATCTAGCTGATCTGAATGACCCTAAAAATCGTGCGTTTGCAGCATGGGAGCTGATTAAACCAGGCCAAAGCTTATTTCAAAAAGCGTTCCTGATTTGGCAACAACTCCCTGTACCAGTAATTGCGGCACTTGAAGGCTTTTGCTTCGGAGCTGGCATGCAATTGGCATTAGCAGCAGATATTCGTATTGCCCATCCTGATACTAAAATGTCGATTATGGAAAGTCGTTGGGGTTTGGTTCCGGACATGGGCTTAACCCGTTCGCTTAAAGGCCTAATTGGGTTGGATTTGGCGAAAGAGTTGACTTTAACTGCTCGAATATTTGATGGTCAATATGCCAAAGAAATTGGATTGGTGACACATTTAAATGAAACACCCTTGGCACAGGCTCAAATTTTGGCTGAAGAACTCTCTCAGCGCTCTCCTGATGCTTTGGCCGCAACCAAACAAGTATTAGACGCGATGGAACATAATCCAAAACGCTCACTGCGCTTAGAAAAAATTTGGCAATTTAAATTATTGATGGGCAAAAACAGTCAGTTAGCCCGTAAAAAGGATAAGAACCCAGAGGTTCAGTTTTTGCCGCGCCAATATAAGTAAACTATGTATGACTGGATAGATTGAGAATAAAAATGGCTTTTGATCGAAATACCAAAATTGCATTCCTTGGCATGGGTCTCATGGGAAGTCGCATGGCAACACGTTTGATTCAAGCAGGTTTTGAAGTTGCAGTCTGGAATCGTAGCGCTGCCGCTTGCGATGAGCTGGTTGCGATAGGTGCGACGCCATTATCCCTTGATCAAATCGCCCACTATCCCGTCATCCTCAGTTGCCTTGCAGATGACTATGCTGTTGCTGCAGTCTATGCACAAATCGCGCCGTACTTAAGTCCGAACCAAGTCATCGTGGATTTTTCAAGCCTATCGGTCAATCAAACATTGGATTTGGCCGCACAAGCAAAAACTAAAAATGTCATTTGGATCGACTCCCCTGTTTCAGGTGGAACGGCTGGTGCAGAGCAAGGAACATTGGTTATCTTCGCTGGTGGTGATGCACAAACCATTGATGATCTCAGCTTAATCTACAATGTTTTATCTCAACGCGTCACCCGAATGGGAGAAACTGGTACAGGACAAGCTACCAAGATTTGCAATCAATTGATTGTTGCTGCAAATAGTACCTTAATTGCTGAAGCCGTTGCCCTTGCATCACAAGCAGGTGTCGATACAACTTTACTTGCACCTGCCCTTGCAGGTGGCTTTGCAGATTCCAAACCGTTTCAAATATTAACGCCACGTATGGCCAGTCATCAATTTGAACCGGTGCAATGGAAAGTGCAGACTTTGTCGAAAGATTTGAACAATGCGGTACAGCTTGCTGCTCAATTTAATCTAGATATACCCGTCGCGACTTTGGCTCTTTCACAGCTCAAAGCACATCAAAATAATGGCTATGCTGAAAAAGATTTAGCCACAGTGATTGAACACGTTGAATGTAAAAAATCATGAGTGAATTGACCGACTACATGGATAAAAGGATCTAAACATGACCAAGCTCGCTGTGAATTTATCAATGATTTTCACTGAAGTTCCGTTATTAGAACGCTTTGTTTTAGCACGTGAACATGGCTTTAAATACATCGAAATTCAGTTCCCTTATGAACTGAGCATTGAGCAAATTCAAACACAATTAACCCTAAATGATTTGAGTTTATGTCTGATCAATGTTCCAGCAGGCGACTTAATGCAAGGTGGTGACGGGCTTGCCGGTGTGCCTGGTCGCGAAAATGAATTTTACCAAGCGTTAGAGCTATGTATTCGTTATGCAACAGCGCTCAATGTCCCAAGTGTAAACATTTTGGCGGGGAAGCAACCACAAGATGCTGACCTATTGCCTTGTTTAAATACCTTATCCACTAATTTAAAATTAGCGTGTCATATGCTGGTCGAACATCAAATTCAGCCAGTTTTTGAAATGATTAATGGTACAGATATGCCGCGTTTCTTGGTGCAAAATATTGCTCAAGCACAAGAAATGCTTGAAGCTGTACAACATCCTGCTTTAAAGATGCAATATGACTGCTACCACATGGCCATGATGGGTGAAGATATTTTAAGTAGTCTGGCTGAAAATATTCAGGACATTGGACATATCCAATTTGCGGATTGCCCAGGCCGTCATGAACCAGACTCTGGACAAATCGTCTATGCACAAATTTTTAAATGGCTCAGTCAAAGTGAATATGCAGGATATGTCGCAGCAGAATATCGTCCACGTTCCAACTCGTCGCACTCTTTTGCATGGAAAGACAAATACTTCCAGAACTGAGCGTTAAATTTGAAGAGGGTTGATTTGAAATTCAGCAACAAAACCGCTATATTAGATCCTGAAAAATTGTCAGGAAATCATACCCTCTATGAATTTAGAACCATCGCCCAGCGCTTCTAATTCTCACGATCTCGCAAACAAGCAAATCAAAGACGTGCAAACTTGCCTAGCTGTTGTACGTGAAGCACTTGAAGATGTAAAAGCCAAAGATATTGTTTCTCTCGATATCAGCACAATCAGCAATGTAGCAGATGCGATTGTTATTGCGAGCGGCACTTCAACTCGTCATATTAAGTCTCTTGCAGACAACGTGGCAGAAGAAGCACGTAAAGCCGGCTTCCGCCCGATTGGCGTTGAAGGTGAACGTGATGCAGAATGGATCCTGATTGATCTCGGTTTTGTAGTGGTACATGTGATGTTACCTACAGCACGTAAATTCTACGATCTTGAAAGCTTATGGCGTACAGCTCCAGAAACTGTAGCTTAAGTTGTCAATAAAAAAAGCGACCGAATTCGGTCGCTTTTTTTATGTCTCATGGGTTGAGTAATGAATGCCTCTCCTGGTTACTAGGACATTAAAGCAACTGATGTAAATCCACTTCTGGGAAATTAGCTTTAATTTTCAGCTTGGTCTGAGCATAAACCTGATCTGCACGCATAGGGCCATAAAACTCGCAAAACACCTCATAGATGCAGGTCAATACTTTTGCATAACTGGTTAGTGGCAGAAACTCCACAAATGATGCCGTATTAATTTGTGCATTGGCTGCAACGGCCAGCCCCATCTGCTCAATTTGTTCAATCACTTCCTGATTAAAGTCATTTACATCTGCCAGCTTGGTACTTTGTAAAACCGCATCTGTAAATGCTAAAAAAGCGTCACTGATGGTATCGGCAACCAATGCCTCAAATTGTTCATTTTCTTTCGGTTTTTCAATCCGTAATAGTGCTTGCTTCTCTAGAGTAGATAACTCATACAAAACTTGCTTAAGCATGTCTTTTCGATAAAAGCGTAATTCTTCCGTCGTACAGATATCATTTAAAAAGCGATTCAATACAAAGGATGGTTTCATGCTGTACTGCTGCTCCCAATGCAGTAATGCACCTTGCAACATATTGCCCTGTAAATATTGTTGTAAGCCTTTTTCCAGTGCTTCACGGCGCTGTGCCAAATTTAACAGTTCAGTACTCATTTACTTCACTCCTAATCAGTGACGTCTAGTCATATCATCAGTTTCGAAAGTGACATCTTTTTGAAACTCTGGATAAGACAATTCAGCATGTTCGGTATAGTCCAAACCACGTTGCTCATGTTGCTTACTGACACGCAGCCCACCCATCAATTTATCCAAGACTTTAAATACAATAAATGCCACGCCAAAGCCCCAAGCAAAAGCCACCAACACCCCTAGCCCTTGTATTGCAATGACATTGCTATTGAACATGTTATTTTCAAGAAATAGCCCTGCTGCTAATGTGCCCCATGCGCCGCAAAATCCATGGACAGTCACAGCATCAACCACATCATCCAGTTTAAGTTTCTCCATCAGCATAGGTAAAAAGGTCACTAGCACACCAGCGCATAAACCTGTGACTACTGCATAAATTGGCGACATAGTGGCACAGCCTGCGGTAATTGCGACCAAACCACCCAGTGAAGAATTAATCGTGCTACGAATCAAAATCGCTTTCGAACGAATTAGGCTCAGCAACATATAAGTAACCGCAGCGGCACATGCAGCAAGATGTGTATTTAAGGCGATACGACCCACACTTACACCGGCATTGATTGTCGAGCCAGCATTAAAACCGAACCAAGCCAACCACAAAATAAAACCACCTAAAGCGACTAATGGTAAATTATGGCCTGGCAAGTAATGGCTTTGACCATTGCGACCAAAACGTCCTAATCGCGGCCCCAATACAATAATTCCAGCTAGTGCAACCCAACCACCCATAGAGTGCACAACGGTTGAACCGGCAAAGTCAATAAACCCCAAAGCCTTTAACCAACCATCGCCACCAAAAAGTCCGCCCCAAGCCCAACTACCAAAAATTGGATATATCACACCAGAAACCACTGCCGCACTGACCACATAGGCCACGAAGTGAATACGCTCCGCCATTGCACCACTCGCAATGGTGGTTGCTGTTGCTGCAAACATCATTTGGAAGAACAGTAGATTCCAGTGCCAGTCATCCATTTGGTCAGGTGCGAAATGACTTAAACCGAACCACCCCGTACTGTTTACACCAAACATCAAACCAAAACCGACTAACCAGAACACCAAGCCCCCCAAGCATGCGTCCATATAATTCTTCATGAGCACATTCACGGTATTTTTACTGCGGACAGAGCCGCTTTCAATCATGGCAAAACCCGCTTGCATGAAGAACACCAAAATGCCGCCTAGCACCACCCAAATACTATCGAGTGAAATGCGAATTTCTTGAATATTACTGGCTATTTGTGGATCTGCTGACCAAGTTTGTGATGCAGTTAAACTCAACATCAATGCAAGCAAGTATGCTTTTTTCATGATTATTCCCCCAAGAATAATCCTACTTTGCAAAACAGATGCCAAATTTCAGACAAATAAATATATTTCAATCAGTTGCCGAAAAACATAAGCTGCGATGGGACTAACTAACAGCACCTTCTCGCACCATGAGTCAGAACAGCGCATAATAATTGGGTGGTATTTAATCTTTTGCATTCATTTGAAACATCAACTTTTTATGGTGCAATTTAATGCGCCTTTTTAGTGATCAATCACGTGCATATACACTGCTTAAATTTTAAACCCTGCTGAGGTTTAGGATATATAAAAAAAACCACCCGAAGGTGGTTTTAATCTTTCTCAATCCCCTCTTTATAAAAAGAGGATTTAGAGGAATTGTATTAGTGTCCGCCGCCATTAATCGCTTTGGTCATATCTTCCACAACTTTCTTCGCATCACCAAAAATCATCATGGTCTTATCGTTATAGAACAAGTCATTGTCTAGACCCGCATAACCTGTTGCCATAGAACGTTTGATCACCATGATAGTACGTGCTTTATGTGCTTCCAAAATTGGCATGCCATAAATTGGAGAACTTGGGTCATCTTTTGCCGCTGGGTTGACAACGTCGTTTGCACCAATCACGAGCACCACATCTGTTGCTGGAAAGTCAGAGTTAATCTCGTCCATTTCCAAAATATCTTCATACGCAACATCTGCTTCAGCAAGTAATACGTTCATATGACCTGGCATACGACCAGCGACTGGGTGAATGGCAAAACGTACTTTTACACCTTGTTCTTTTAAGATTTCACACAGTTCTTTAACCGCATTTTGTGCACGACCTTGCGCCATACCATAACCTGGTACAATCACAACGCTGTCCGCATTTGACATGAGGAAGCCAGCATCATCAGCAGAACCAGAACGATGATTACGTTGAACTTTTTCACCATTATCAGACGCTGCAACGGCTGTACCACCCATTGCACCACCAAACAATACGTTGATGATTGAACGGTTCATTGCTTTACACATGATGTAAGACAGAATCGCACCTGATGAACCAACCAGCGAACCTGCAACGATCAACATATTGTTTTCAAGCGTGAAACCAATGCCTGCTGCCGCCCAACCTGAGAATGAGTTTAGAAGTGATACCACTACTGGCATATCACCACCACCCACTGGCGCAATCCACACCCAACCAAAAGCAAGTGCAAGTACAGTCATTGCCCAGAATGCATTCATGTTACCTGTGGTGAAAAAATAGATACCACATGCCAACATTGCAAGGAAAATCAGTGCTTGAACTGGTTTAACCCAACCACCTGAAATAGTTTTTGCCCATTTCTTGGCAGCCAATTTACCGTAAGCAAAAACAGATGCTGTAAATGTAATGGCACCAACGAAGCAACCCACAAACAATTCAAATAAATGAACTTTGCTCATGTGTGCATGTTCAACACCAGCAGCCGTTAAAGCTGCTTCGTTTTCAGCAAATAACGCTGTAAGTTGGTTGTTATGTAGAATTGCAGCAATCGCAATCAGTACAGCAGCCAGACCGACCAACGAGTGCATCAGAGCCACAGTTTCAGGCATTTGAGTCATTGGAACCGTACGTGCACGTGCAATACCAACCACAGCGCCCAATACCATTGCACCAACAATCATCCAAATTACAGGATGATCTGCCACAAAGAATGTTGTCAAAACCGCAATTGCCATTGCGATCATACCGTATCGGTTACCCTGAATCGCAGTTTTAGGACCTGACAACCCACGAAGCGTTAAAATAAAAAGAACGGCACCAATCAGGTAGAACCAATCCGCATACTCTCGAATAAATTCCATCAATTAACCCTCTTTTTTCTTTTGCTTAGGTTTGAACATTTCAAGCATACGCGCAGTAACTGCGA
This sequence comes from Acinetobacter sp. YH12227, assembly GCF_013417785.1. Lineage (NCBI taxonomy): Bacteria > Pseudomonadati > Pseudomonadota > Gammaproteobacteria > Moraxellales > Moraxellaceae > Acinetobacter > Acinetobacter sp. YH12227. The sequence goes on from NZ_VPDH01000004.1 coordinate 57,675, forward strand.
AACCACCAAAAATGTTGATACTTGCAAGGAATACAGCAATCGCACCCAAGATACTCACAGCATTAATGCTTTGAAATTGAACGCTTGCATCCACAATGCCAGGAATACCGACAGTTTGAATCATTGCACCCACAACAATAATTGAAGACAGTGCGTTCGTTACCGCCATTAAAGGCGTGTGCAGTGCAGGCGTAACACCCCAAACCACGTAGTAACCGACAAAGATTGCAAGGACAAAAATAGTAATCGTTTCAACCATGATGATTCTCCTTAACCACGTTTCAGCAGCACTTGGCCGCCATGAGTGACAAGTAGTGCTTTTTGAATTTCTTCTTCTGGATTGATGGCAAAGTTTTTCTCGCTATCAAACATGGTATCGACAAAATTCAATACGTTACGTGCATATAGTGCCGATGCTTCTGTCGCCACTGTAGAAGGAATATTTGGAATACCAAGAATTTTCACGCCATTGGCTGTCATGACATTTTCGCCACAGACTGAACCTTCAACGTTACCGCCAGTTTCCACCGCCATATCAAGAATGATTGAACCCGGTTTCATTTTGGCAACAGTTTCAGCTTTAATCAGACGAGGCGCATCACGGCCTGGCAACAACGCAGTGGTAATCACGATATCGGCATTTGAAACTGCTTTATCCACAATGATCGCTTGATCGCGGATATATTCTTCACCCGGCATCCAGCCATAACCATTTTTTGCTGCATCTGCTGCTTTTTGCTGTTCTTCAGCAGACATTGGTACGTCTAACCATTTACCGCCAAGTGATTCCACTTGATCACGTGCTGTAGGACGTAAATCAGTTGCTTCAACCACTGCACCTAAACGTTTCGCCGTTGCAATTGCCTGTAAGCCCGCAACACCCACGCCCATAATCACTACACGTGCAGGTTTCACTGTACCCGCTGCAGTCATTAACATTGGGAACATACGTTGATATTCAGCACCTGCAAGCAACACAGATTTATAACCTGACAAGTTGGCTTGAGAAGACAATACGTCCATGTTTTGTGCACGAGATAAAGTACGTGGCAAAAGTTCCAATGCAAATGCAGACACGTTTTGTGCCGCAAATTGGTCAAGTTCGGTGTTGCGGTAAGGGTCAAACATTGCAACCACAGTTGTGTTTGCTGCAAGTTTTTGAATTTCGTCACCCTTCGGTGCACGTACTTTCAAAATAATTTGACTACCGGTATAGGCATCATCCGTAATTTTGGCACCGACTTGTTCATAGGCACTATCGATATAAGCGGCTTTAACACCAGCATTACGTTCAATAACCACGCTATGGCCAGCGCTGATCAATTTTTTTACTGTTTCAGGCGTCGCAGCGACGCGATTTTCACCGACAACAGTTTCGGCTGGAATTCCGATCTGCATGAGCGTTCCTCAAGCTAATTTTTCTTAAGTAAACATCGCTACCTGCGATGTCTCCCCTCAGGATGTATTTTTGTACAATTTTTGGATTCTAATTGAAATTTTCTAAAATACTACCCAATATTTATTTAATAAATGACCATATTTTGAACTCATGATTCATGAAAATAATGGTGCGATATCTCAATTATTCAGATTTATTGGTTCATTTATGCGTGTTTTTTATACTAACTATAACTTTTAGAACTATTTTGATGATTTAAACATCACTATTTTTACTAACTAGGATCTTGCCATTAAACATTGGTTGATCTTTTTGACAATTCGCACTTCTAAAACGACTGACAATTCATCTTTAAAATTCAATTCAAGCACTGATAAACAACCACTTCGTTTAAAATTTAACGAGGCGTTGACCTTTCTGACATTTTAGACGCGCATAGCCTCATCTATTTTTGACCGACTTAAATGGGTTATGTGTCAGAATAGTCATTCCAATTGTTTAGCATGAATAGCGCATTTTTTGATGCTAATTTATGCAATGTGGTGAAACAGTGTTCATTGGTCTTAAGTCTAAGAATTTAAAATATTGGCTTAAAAAAAATTTTCATCAACATTTTATAGCATGATGGGCGTGTATTTTTTTTCGGCTAAAATCTAGTTAATGCACCATTAAGGTGCAATCACAAAATACTATTCAAGATATCTGTTCGACATGACTTCTACGTTCATTTTTCTAAAACAGAAAACATTGTCATTTCTCTCGACAATTCAAATTAAATACACGTGCAATGCACGAAATGTAGGCTAAAACAAGGAATAGAACCTATTCTTTTTTTGCATTTATCATCTGTACTGGCATTTTTTATAATGAGAAAAAATGCATCCCACTCATTTAAAAATTAAGATGTTTTTTGACTTTTAAAGCCTTCAGGAAGTTTAAAGATGATATCGAAAACGCTTAGTCCGCACTTCATCGGTGCAAGTTGTGCGATCGCGGCAGCGTTTTTATTTAGTACTAAAGCGATTTTCATCAAACAAGCATACGCCTTATCTCCTTTAGTCGATGCGACCTTATTAATGGCGTTACGTATGGCGAGCGCATTGCCATTTTTTCTTATCATTGCATGGTACAGTCGCCAGCGTTATCACAGTATTACAGCGAAAGATTGGGCATTACTCATATTATCGGGATTGATGGGCTATTATTTTTCTAGTTGGTTGGACTTTCTTGGGCTGATGTACATCAGTGCATCTTTAGAGCGCATTATCTTATTTCTTTATCCCACCTTGACGGTCATCGCATCTGCAGCGATTTATAAAAAACCATTAGGCTTAAAAGCCATTTTGGCCATTATTCTGAGTTATGGCGGTACCGTTTTAGTCATGCTGCAAGAGCAAAGTCATACGCCGCATGATGCTAATTTTTGGTTGGGCGCTAGCTTGGTTTTTGCCAGTGCAATCTTGTTCTCAATCTATTTACTCCTTACCCCACGCCTGATGCAAAAATTTGGCTCTCTGCATTTTACTGGTTTGGCACTGAGCATTGCTTGTATTGGCATGATGCTACATTTTTGGATTGCAACCCCGGAGCCATTCCAGTTATTAACTCAATTACCTTTGGGTATTTGGGGGTATGGACTAGCTCTCGGCTTACTGGTGACCGTATTACCAACGATCCTATTGATGCAAAGTATCGTCCGACTTGGCCCAGGCCAATCTGCAATGATTGCGTCAGTTGGCCCGATCCTAACCATTCTTTTGGCTGTCGCCTTACTGAATGAACATTTAAATACATGGCAATGGTTAGGCTGCATACTCAACATGCTCGGGGTCTGCATGATTACCTTGAATAAGAAAAAATAAACTTTATTCATCAAAATTTTCTGCGTACCTTTTCACAGAGAAATACTTTAAGCACCGTTCTTTTTTCCTTATAGTGGGCTCACTTCGCAAGTAGAACAATATTGAGCGTATTGTTCACGCCGCAACATCTGGACAATTTTATGAATGCCTCTCTTGACATTAGCCACGATAAAACGCTGCTATGGCTTATGGCCATGGCCTGTGGTTTATGTGCCGGTGCTAATTATTATTGCCAACCATTGATTGCATCCATTCAGCACAGCTTTCAAATACCGCAGTCACAAGTGGCCTTGACCGTAACCTTTGCACAAATATCCTATGCATTGGGTTTACTGTTCATTGTGCCATTAGGTGATATTGTCAATAAAGCCAAGTTCATTCCGTTGTTAATGTTAGGTGCAGCGATAGGTTTAGGGCTATGTGCCCTATCCACTAACTTATATATGTTGTGGATCGGCACGATTATTACAGGTCTATTCTCCGTCGCAGCGCAGGTACTGATACCTTTAGTCACGCTAGCCGTCCGTTCAGAAAAAACTGGGGCTGTGGTTGGTTTCTTGATGAGTGGGCTTCTCGTTGGCATTTTACTCTCAACCAGTTTATCTGGATTGCTGTCCAATTTAATTCATTGGAAAGCCATTTATGTCCTCAGTGCCGTTTTAATGTTGATCATTGCACTGCTGCTTAAAACGCGGCTGCCAAGTGTGAGTATTATTCAAATGACCTATCTAAAAATTTTTCAATCGATGGGTCGTTTGCTGAAACAAGAGCGACGTTTAGTTTACCGCTCTTTGATTGGTGGCTGTGTATTTGCTGCGATGAGTATGCTGTTTTCCACAATTGCAATGCTCTTAACTCAGCCACCTTTTAATCTGGCAGACGTGTGGGTGGGAATTGTCACATTAGTCGGTGTGTTTGGTGCACTTTCAACACAATGGGTTGGTCGCTTAGCCGATCAAGGCTATAACACCATATTAACTTGGGTCGGCTGCACAATTTTAGCAATCAGTTGGGGACTTCTATATATAGGTGGAAATTCACTGGGCTTCTATACCATTGGCTACGGTTTAATTAGTTTAGGTTTAGCTATGGTGCATAGTTGTAATCAAAACATTATTTTCCAATTAAACCCAATTGCTCGTTCACGAATAAATTCGATTTATATGACCAGTTATTTTATTGGTGGCGCGTGTGGCTCAGCACTCGGCGTATTTGCATGGCATCACGGAGGTTGGCCGATGACGTGCTTAACAGGTTTAAGCTTAGTCTTCGCAGCGGCAATTTTTATTTTATTTGATCAGTTTCACCGTCCTCAACCTAAAGCCAACGCTGAAAGCATTTAAGTACGCCATGAATACTCAATTGCCTCAAATATGAGGCTTTTAAGTATTAAGGAATACGCAAGTTATAAATTCAAACACACTCAAAATAGCTTATGAAATAAGGCAAGCTAACTCACCTGCACCACAGGATAAAAGGGTTTTCCTAAATCGAGTGTGGCCGCATTTTCGAGTAATACAAACATAAATACCGGCAATAAAGCCGAAAGAATATTACAAGCATCTTTTAACTGTTTACGATTTACTGAACTATTATAGGTCGCACCGCCATGAATTAATTGATTACGTAAGGTATACATGCGGTTAAAAAGCACCATTAAAATATCAATAGAATCCTGCTCTTTTAAAGCACGGAGGACTTTTTGCTTTTCTTGCTCTAGCCCTTCACGACACGCTTGCTGACTAATCTTTTGGTTTTGATAATCCCAAAAACCTTGATAGACATACGGGTTATCTAAAAATATCCGGATAGGCTGACTAAAACGCTCCCATAATATTTTATAAATCTTTTGCTCCATGTCTTTTTGGCAAATCAAATGTAAAAACTGCCTCAGTGTTTGTTTATCCTGACTAACGTGTAAGTCCTGCGCATAGATCGCATTAAACGACACCCATAAGCTGATAAATTGCAGATCTAAATCTTCCTGTAAATCTTGTGATTTTTTCAACCAACTTAAACCGCGATGAATACGTAAATTAAATTGATCTGTATGTTCAGCTTTTTTACTTTTAAATATTTCTTCTAGCAGCATCATTCTGCTTTTCCCTCAAAACTTGATTATTCGTTTATTTTTCTACCTTTTGAACTTACTCTAAATACAGAGAACTACACAATAAAAAAACTTTAAGTCGGCCAAAAGAAAGGTGACCTAAGGGTTTAGTTTTTGAATAAATATTGATGCAGTCCCTGCTTAAGTCCAGACACTCATTTAGACAATTATTAAATCTTAATGTGGTTTATCTTTATTTAATAATTGATCACGTTTGCCTTGATCTTTAAGCCATTCCCACTTAAAGAAGAACCTCAACATGAATGAAGTTCAACTCGTATATTCACCTTAACTCAGCTCACTTTTCTGAGGATAGAACCAGTTTTTCCATGAACTGGTTTGTCGGGCTTCAATAGCAACTGTTGGAATTAAGCTTTGTTTTAACACCTCTGTTTGTCCAACGCTTTGTGCTAAACGCGCTTTGACTGAATGAATACATTCACGGTCTTCAAACTCGCAGCGGTCTAAAGTGGTACCACCACACGGGCCATTGGCTAAACCTTTCGGGCAAGTCTCTGGGCAAATATATAAGGTTTCACCAAGTCTGCATTGACCACAGCTTTCACAGCCGACAATACCATGCTTACTTATAAACTCAGTCTTCAGTAAAGCATCATCCGCTTTAGGTTTATTCCATAGTTTGGCAGCAAAAATCAAACCACCGACGCCTTTCGCCATTTTGGAGCTAAAAAAGACTTCATGCATCAGATGCATACTTTTATATTTCAACACTTGCTCAAGCGGTGCAGCATGATCGTGTGCGGAGATGGGTTGAAAATCTTCTACTGAATTTGACTGCCATAAAGTAGTCCACAAGTTTTGACATTCTTGCAAACTCAATTTCGCATATTCAGCCAGTGCTAAAGCTAATTTGTTTTGTTCTTGAGCTTTATGGCAAGCTGACAGATGTACCCCCGCATAGCCCATTTTTTGGCACATCAGTATCTGTAATGCGCAGCGTGCATAAACATTTTTTTCTGCTTGTTGTGCGTCCGCCAGTTGTTCTTGCTGTAAAAAACTCAGCATGTAAGGCGTTAATACGATGCCTGCAACTTTCTGTTTCGCCATAAATCTTGCACGCGCAAAAGTCAGTGGCATAATACAAGCAAGTACCGGTATCTGAGCAAAATGCTGCTGCATATATTGTTGATAATCAGCCAGAACTTGCGTGTCAAAACCCAATTGAGTGATCACATAATCTGCACCAGCTTTAATTTTTTTCTCAAGTTTAAAATATTGGGCGTCTCGTTCAGCTTGAGCATATTTAAAGGGATTAAACGCCACGCCCAAATAAAACCCTCCCTGCTGTTTTGCCGCCATGACTTGATTGACAGACTCTAGATAACGGCTCCGCAAAGCGGGATTGTGAACACCGTCATTGTGCTGTTTGAGCTTATCTCCAGTCAGTAACAATAGATTTTCAATCGACTGTTCCTGAGCTTCATCTAAGAACACTTCAAAGTCGGAAATGTCTCGCCCTTTACCAGAGAAGTGCAGTATTTTTTCCACTTGTTGAGGATAGTCATTGGCCACTTCCAAAGGTGTAGGATCAGTATCCGTTTGCACACGATCAGCCAAGGTCATAAATGCTGAAAATCCAGCAAAATGATTCACCACATGCTGTGGCTTGGCTGTGGTTAAGTACTCAAAAGAAATACAAAATTGACCACGTGTTAAATGTTCAGAAAATAGTGACATAACCAATAAGGGAGATTAAAAAAATGGAGAGCAAAATGCTGAAATGTGCTTATCCAACACAATTCATTAAATTATAGATTATCCACTACAAAAGATAAAATCCTGCCTCTCGTTCGGCTGCTTAAAGCTAAAATGTTTGAAAGATTTAAGATCGTAGGATCAGTGCTTACACCCGAGGAATCTAAAGATACGCTCGGTAAATACGAAGTAGCGAGTGGGATAGAATGTCTGTATTCTTTTTTTATGCTAATATTGCGCCCGTTCTAAAATGCGGTTTTTTTCAGCGCATTTCGCATTCTTTTTGACTGCATCCCGTTAAGCTTTTCTCCTGTTCTCTGTTCATTTAAGGCGTGATTTTTTAATGACTGATCTCACAACCATTGAAAATAAACTTCAACCACGAATCAGTGTTGCGCCAATGATGGATTGGACCACCAAAGATTATCGTTTCTTCGCACGTCTGTTTAATCCCAATGTGATTCTGTATACCGAAATGGTGACAACGGGCGCCATTTTATTTGGTGGTGCTAATCGTCACCTTGACTATAACCATGAAGAGCATCCGATCGTACTGCAATTGGGCGGATCGAATCCAAAAGATTTAGCCACCTGTACCAAGATGGCCCAAGACTGGGGCTATGACGAAGTTAACCTGAATGTCGGCTGTCCGAGTGATCGCGTCCAAAATAATAAAATTGGCGCATGCTTAATGGCTGAGCCTAATTTAGTTGCAGAATGTATTGGCGAAATGCGTAATGCTGTCGATATTCCTGTAACGGTAAAACACCGTATTGGTATTGATGATATGCAGTCTTATGAAGAAATGCTGCATTTTGTCGATACTGTTGCAAAAACAGGTTGCGACAATTTTATTGTGCATGCCCGTATTGCCCTACTGCAAGGTCTATCACCAAAAGAAAACCGTGATGTGCCGCCACTACGTTATGAAGATGTCTATCGCCTAAAACAGGAACGTCCAAATCTACTGATTGAGATTAACGGTGGGGTAAAAACTTACGCTGAAACATTAGAACATTTGAAACATGTCGATGGCGTGATGATCGGTCGTGAGGCTTATCATAATCCCTACTTATTGGCTGAATTAGGTCAGTTGTGGGATTTAGACATGCCAAATCGCTTCGACATTATGGATCAAATGATGCCTTATATAGCGAAACGCATGGAAGAAGGTGCGCCACTTTCAATTATTACCCGTCATATTTTGGGTCTGTTCCAAAACTTACCAGGTGCACGCAAGTGGCGTCAGGCCTTAAGTGGCGGCAATGCTAAAACATTTGCGGATGTTGAAAATGCAATTGCCAACATTAAAGAAGCCATGCAACGCACTGAAGATTATTTGCGAGATCATCCTAAGCCCATCATCGTTGAATAAACGCAATAAAAAGCCCTAATATTTTAGGGCTTTTTTTTATGATCTATTTGAATATTCTATTTCAAAATTAACTAGTGGCTATTGACTGTAATATTACCGTTTGGAAAGGGTTCATCGTCATATTCAGTCCATTTATAATCTGAAGCATCTTGTTCTTCACGCAATCCGACATAACTTTGCTGAGGTGCATCAACAGATTCTTGGGTATTGTCATGATCCAATTCAGCGCTGATATTTTTAAATTCTTCGTCTAATTGCGTCTGATATTTGGCCACTTCAGCCTCATCAATGAATGCAAAAGCACTTTCCTCAATTTTCCATGAATACCCCTGCACATCTTTATAAATTTGCACGGGTATTTGATAGGACTGCCCATCATATTTCAGTGTGGCTTGCCCTTTAAAACTGGTTCCCTGACGCTCTAAAATTTTAAAATCTTGTATTTTCAAATGATACTGTTGATACGCAGCATTTTGATCAAACTCTCGTTGCATTTGTAATTCAATACGATCTGACAATTCGTCGGTCGAAACAAAATAGCTGCATCCCACAAAGCTCAAGGCAACTGCGATAAATAGAATTCGCAACATGCTACATCCCCCATGATGCACGTTTTATTCTTTAACCAAGAAGATCACATTTTCAGGAAAATTCGTTTTAATGATCTCACTCTACTTATCATAGTATCGAAATCGACAAAGAGCACAAGTAAAATAACACTCTAAAGGTATTTATTTTTTAATTTTAATATCAAATACTTAAAATAGATATCTCACCTTTTAAAGCCCTAACATGGGCGGGTAAAAACTGACATTTTAAGTATCAAATTGACATTTTTGGCCGCCTGGTACAGCAATAAAAATCTAGGCATCTTTATTTTTATTCTGATAAAAAGCCCCTTATCAGGAGCTTTTTATAATTTGAACGACTGAATTATCAACTCATCTGAATCAGTCTTCGTCAACTTCAGGCTCATAATGTAAGGCATCATGAATCGCCTCAACCAATTGTTGTGCAATTTCTTGTTTAGATGCTTTCTCTAAATCACGCTTTTCCATCTGATATTGCTCAGCAAAAAACACTGTCATCGCATTTTCATCCGAAGCAAAACCAATATCAGAACGCGACACATCATTGCACGCAATCATATCCAGTTTTTTTGCAATCAACTTGCCTGCGGCATATTCTTCCACATTACGGGTTTCGGCAGCAAAACCGACCATAAATGGACGTTTATCTTGCTGCGCAATGGTCGCAACAATATCCGGATTTTTAATGAGTGCAACATTAAGCTCATCGCCGGCTTTTTTAATCTTATGCTCTGCAACTTCAGCCACGCGATAATCCGCCACCGCAGCCGTTGCAATAAAGATATCGCAACCTTCTTCTAGCATATCCAAGCTGGTATTCAGCATTTTAATGGCAGATTGCACATTAATTCGGCGTACACCATTTGGCGTATCAAGGCTAACCGGCCCAGCAATTAACGTAACTTTAGCACCTGCGGCATAACATGCGGCTGCCAAAGCAAAGCCCATTTTTCCGGTACTGTGATTGGAAATATAACGTACTGGATCAATCGACTCACGTGTAGGGCCGGCCGTAATTGCAACATGCTTGCCTGCCAACATGCCAAATTTTTCCGCGATTGCACGCTGAGCTTGATGGAAATAAGCCGTCACTTGATCTGCTAGATCTTCAGGCTCTGGCATACGCCCTAGCCCTACATCACCACAGGCTTGCGAACCTGCATTTGGCATAATCACGTGCACGCCATCTTCAACTAATGTATTGAGATTGCGTTGGGTCGCTTTCGCCGCCCACATCTGTTGATTCATTGCAGGTGCAACCCATACTGGAGCTTTGGTCGCAAGGTATAAAGTTGAGAGCAAATCGTCCGCTAGACCTGCGGCAAATTTTGCCAAGGTGTCACAGCTTGCAGGTGCAACGAGCACTAAATCAGCCCAACGTGCCAATTCAATATGCCCCATACCTGCTTCAGCTTCAGGGTTTAACAATTCGGTATGTACCGGATTGCCCGACAAGGCTTGAAAGGTCAAAGGTGTGACAAAAGCTTGTGCACCTTGAGTCATTACAACACGTACATCAAACCCTGCGTCTTTTAGTCGACGCACAAGAATGGCACTTTTATATGCTGCGATACCGCCAGTTACAGCTAAAAGAATATTTTTAGTGGGCATTACACTTAAATCAAAGCTCACGAACAGGCTACCTATCTGTTGCAGTGGCGCTCACAATAGCATTAAATATTGGCTGACCCAACAATCCAACTTTAAAAAGCTGGATCACTGATAATAAAAAAGTCTAACAACAATGAATAATTCTATAAAAAATTGGCCTGAACTCGAACGGCCACGTGAACGCCTCATCCATCAAGGTGCTGAAAGTTTATCCGATGCTGAACTGCTAGCAATCTTTCTACGTTCAGGTTCACAGCAACATTCAGCGGTCGAGTTGGCTCGCCTGCTGATTCAGCATTATGGGCAACTGAATCTTTTAATGGATGCATCACTTGAGGATTTACGCCAGTTTCACGGTATTGGAAACAGTAAATTTGCTCAACTCATGGCAGTGAAAGAACTTGGAAAACGATATATTGGACAACACGTTCAAAATGCAGCTATCGCTTTACAGCACTCTGAACAACTGAAAAATTATTTAAGATATGAGTTTTTATCAGAACGACAAGAGATTTTTGGTGTGCTGTGTTTGGATGCGCATTTAAGAAAAATAAACTTTAAAAAACTGTTCTATGGCAGCTTAAATTCCTGTGAAATCTCCATCAATCAACTCTTGCGCTATGCAATATCGGAATATGCCACCAATATTGTCATTGCCCATAATCATCCCTTTGGTCATGCTCAACCCTCCGCTGCTGATTTACAACTTACTGAACAAATTCACCAGGCCTGTGCCTTGGTCGAAATCCGTTTAATCGATCATTGTATTATTGCCGCAGAAGACAGTTTTTCTTTTGCTGAACATGGCTTAATCAGCACAATGAAAACAGCATGAAAGATCTATTGACAATGCATCCTTCAACCATGAAGATCATCATAATTTTTTTAAATATAAATTTATTATTCCAACATGATCGTTCGTGACCAACCCAGTATTTTTAAGGTGCTATTTTCTTGGCGTGGAACGATTTTACCCAAGGTTTTACCACCGCTCGGTGTGGTGATGCTCTTATCTGCCGTGATTGGTGGACTATCTTATGTCGACATCTTTCATTTTCCAGAATTTCCACTGGTGGGCTTTACCTTAATTGGCGTTGTACTTTCGATTTTTCTAGGGTTCAAAAACTCTGCGTGTTATGACCGCTGGTGGGAAGCTCGCCGTTTATGGGGTATTTTGATTGCCAATGCACGCCATTTTGACCGCGACTGTCGTTTACTCAGTCAAGGTCGTCGTGAACGTGTGATTCAGCACGTCATCGTCTTTGCCAACGTCCTACGCGATCGACTACGTCATCAAACAGCGAATCCTACTGAATTGGTCGAAACCAGTGGGATGAGCGCCAATGCCATTACCCAGTTATACCAACAAGCCAATGCTCCACAATACACTTTAAGTTTGATTCAATGGGAGTTGATGCAAGCGCTGAAAGAAGGTGAAATTTCTGACATAATTTATGCACAAATGAATCAACACGTGATGGAACTGAGTACAGTGCAAACTGGCTGCGATCGTATTGCGACGACGCCTTTACCTTTTGCCTATTCTGTTTTACTGAATCGTACCGTGTACTTTTTCTGTTTTGTGCTGCCGTTTAGTTTAGGTTCAACTCTCGGTTTGGCAACACCGCTCTTGGTCGGTATTCTTGCTTATACATTCTTAGGTTTAGATGCGTTAAGTTCTGAAATTGAAGAGCCTTTCGGAACGCAAAGCAATGACTTACCTCTCGACTCGATGGTCCGCACCATTGAAATTGAATTGTTAGGAACGCTTGGTAAACCAACGCCGCCCCCCATTCAAGCCAAAGACCATAACTTACTTTAATTTATTATCTCTCCCTAGCCCTCTCCTTATAGGAGAGAGAACATCGTCTCACTCCTATAAGGAATATATTCCGCAAGGAGATGAAAGAAATATTTAAACAAAACTTTCCCAAATCCCAACTTGGCCTTCTTTGACACGAGGAATATTGCCTAATTTAATCCATGGCATATTGTCGCCATGAAAATCACTGCCCACCGAAACTTTGAGTTGGTGCTCAGCAATCATTCGGTCAACCATTTGGCGAGTAGATAGCGGCTCAATCGCCGGTGGCAACTCAACGGCATCACCACCTGCTAGAGCAAAAATTTCAATCAAATAGCGAATATTGGTTGCAGATAAATCATAACGAGTTGGATGAGCAAGTACCGCATACCCACCACTTTGATGAATCACGGCAATGGTATCGGCAAGACTTGGGCCTTCAAATTTTACATAGGCTTTTTTGCCTTCTTTAATATATTTATCAAAGGCCTGTTGTGGACGTGACACACAGCCTTTTTCAACCAATGTTTTGGCAATGTGGGTTCGTGTCACTCGGTCAGGCTCATTATCCACTTTGGCAATCACATCTTGATAAATATCCTGACCAATTAGCGGAATCAACAAATCACAGATTTGTCGCGCTCGTTCTGCACGTATTAACTTTTGCTGTCTCAACAGGTCTTGTAGCGGCTCAGGATTTTGCATATTCAAGGCCACGATATGCACGCCATAACTTTTTTTAGTTGCAGGTCGTGACCATTGGCTGGAGATTTCTACACCTGAAATAATTTGTATCTGACATTCGGTTGCCGCCTGTTCAGCTAAAATTAAGCCGTCCATTGTATCGTGATCCGTAAGCGCAAGGGTATGTATGCCAATTTGGCTGGCCGCACGCACCAATTCTGCAGGTGACAAAGTACCATCAGAAATATTACTGTGTGTATGTAAATCTACGCCTTGCATCTCTATACTATGTCATTTATTTGATCAGATTTAGATACTCTAACATGAAAGCACTTTTAGACTTTGTGCCACTCATTATTTTCTTTTATTTATATAAAACTGTAGATCCAAAAGATACACAGCACCCGTTATTGCAATTAGTTGGTTCTGCAGGCGGCGTGGACAATAATAATATCCTTGTAGCCACCACCGGTCTCATGCTTTCCATGTTAGTGGTATATGGCGCATTGTTTGTCATGCAAAAATTCCGTTTAGATAAACAACAATGGATTGTGTTGTTTATGACGGTTATTTTTGGTGGCATTACACTAATTCTCAGTGATGATTTTTATATTCGCCTGAAAGCAGTCTTACTGAATTTGGTCTTTGCAGGTGCATTCCTTCTTTCACCGTTCTTTAGCAAAGATAAGAAGCCGCTTATCGAACGTTTATTTGGCCCCGTGTTAAATTTAACAGTTGCAGGTTGGAAAAAACTGAACTATGCATGGGCCGCAATGTTTGTGGTGATGTCTTGTTTACACACCTTCTTTGCTTATTTATTTGCCGATGGAAAATATTGGGGTGAATTCACTGCATTTGGTGACATGATCGTGATGTTTTCCTTTATCATTATTCAGTTTATTGTATTGCGTAAATACTTTAAGACCTCTGAATAATCCATTCGGTCAAAAATCAGGAAAAGTCATGCCATTATTCGTCGTAAGCTGTACAGATAATGAAGGTACAGTGGAAAAGCGCCTTGCAGTTCGTCCTCAACATTTAGAACGTCTACAAAAATTAGATGACGAAGGTCGTTTAGTTGTTGCTGGAGCGATGCCAAAAGACCCAACCAATCCACAAGCGGGCTTTTATGGTAGTACGATTATTGTTGATTTTGATAACCGTGAAGCATTGGATGCTTGGTTAGCTGATGAGCCATTTTTAAAAGAAGGTGTTTACGGTCATATTGACGTAAAACCATTTAACAAAGCATTTCCTAAAGGATAAGGCTCATGCACGTCGTTGTTTCTAGTTTACTGGGCTTATCTTTAATTTGTTCAACTGCATGGGCTGTCGAAACAGCTCCTGCTCCCGCTGTAGCCCCTGCTGCTCAAGCAACGACTGCAACACCACCACCCGTTCCACAAACAATTCCTGCCAACAAACCAGGGATTTTGCCTGTTTCGGCAAGCATTAAAGCCAACGGTCAACCTCAGGAAGCCAATCCACTGACCATTGAACAGTTAGCAAAAAATAAAGCCTTACAAGATGCGAAAGTCAAGGCAATGGTGAAAGACCAATCTGTACGTCTACAGCAATTGGAAAAAGCCAATTTGGAAGCTTTAGCACAGAACCAAGAGCTGCAATTAAAAAATGATAGTTTGGGTGTTCAAGTTCAAGTCCTCCAAAGTGAACGCAGTGCACAAATGTTTTTGTATGGTGCAAGTACGCTAGGTGTAGGCGTATTACTTGGCTTTTTATTGGCCAGCTATGTCTATACCAAACGTCGTCGCCAGTGGTAGTACACCTCCCTATTTTTCTTTCTAAACAAAATTTAAGGTTGCTTTAGTTTTGTCGAGTGCAATTCAAACTGCCGATCTCGATTGGCACATGATTGATGGTGTAGATATTCCTGCATCCAAACAGTTTGGTGATGTTTATTTCTCAAGAGACAATGGCTTAAATGAAACGCGTCATGTCTATTTAAACGGAAATGATCTTGAGAGCCGTTTGGCTGAAATCACAGATTATGAGTATTTCTGTGTCGGTGAGACAGGTTTTGGCACAGGTCTTAACATCCTTGCACTTTGGCAACTTTGGCAACAGGTTCGCCCTGATAATCACAGCCATTTACATGCGATTTCTGTGGAAAAATTTCCACTGACAAAGGCTGATTTAATTCGTGCCTTAAATGCATGGCCAGAATTGAAATCTTTCACAGAACAACTGATTGCAAAATATCCTGAACCGATCGCAGGCTGTCACCGTCTAGATTTTCCAGACGAACGTTTTTCTATAGATTTATGGCTTGGCGATGTACATGACGTTTTTTCTGTCATGGCAAAAACCACCACAGTCAATGCATGGTTTCTTGATGGCTTTACCCCAGCCTGTAACCCTGACATGTGGAAAGAACAAGTTCTCAATCATATCGTGCGTCTTTCTGACATCGGCACAACCTTTGCCTCGTTTAGCGTTGCAGGTGTACTCAAACGTGGCTTGCGTCAACATGGAATTCGCGTGACACGCCCTCGGGGTTATAAGCACAAACGAGAAATGCTCAAAGCATTTTGGTTAGCACCTGAAACAATCAATACGCAAGAAAAAACTCCTCTTGAGTCAGCAGTACCCAGCACAACTGCTTTAAGCAGTTTTAAACAACGCCAAATCGCGATTATTGGCGCAGGAATCGCAGGGTTAAGCTGCGCTTGGGCATTTGCCCAACGTGGACACATCGTGCGTATTTACGAGAAATCTGAGCCACTCTGTGGGGGGTCTGGTAATCCACTTGCTTTACTCAATCCAAAACTCAGTCCGATTGAACAGACTTCCGCGCATTTAATGACTCTGAGCTGGTTATATGCTTTACAGCATTATCCGCAGTTTTCTGCATTTCGCCCTTTGCATATTCATCAATCCATCTTAAAGAATACAGATGAACAGCTAAACTTGGCAAAAGAGTATCCTGAACAAATCATTGAAGCTGCTGATCTTAAAAATCAGTCTGTCAAATCTATATATCCGAGCTTAAATCTAAAGCAAGCTGGTGCTGTTCGACCACACGAACTCAAAGTTGAGATTTTACAACACCCCAATATTCAGCTGGTCTGTGCTGATATTACTCAAATTAAGCAACAGCATAGTCAAGTAGAACTGATTGATTCAAATGACCAACACCTCCATGCCGATCATGTGGTAATTTGTGCTGCACGTGAAAGTATGCATTTGCAAAGCGATTATCCTGAGTTACGTGCCATTCGAGGCCAAGTGAGTTGGTTATATAATCCAGCACAAAAATTAACAATGGATCAAGCCTATAGCTATGGCGGCTATTGCATGCAGCTTGATGATCATCAAATAATTATGGGTGCATCTTTTTACCCAGGTCGTGAAGATACTGAGGTCTTAACTGAAGATCATGTGCATAACTATGAACTTATCCACAGTATTTTTCCTGACTTTGCAAAAACACTGCCACCAATCACTGAATGGCAAGGTCGTGCCGCCCTTCGTGCACAAACAAAAGACTTCTTTCCTGTTATCGGTGCTGTGCATGAAGATAAAGAAATTTACAGCTGTAGTGGCTTAGGCTCAAAAGGTTTTCTATATGCACCGCTATGCGCTGAAGTCATTGCTGCGCAGGTATTGAAGCAAGCTTGTCCAATACCAACAACCTTGCTCGATAAAATACACGCTGCGCGTTTCGTTCGACGTGCAAAAGCAAAATTAAAACCCAAGAAGCCTTATTTTCAAGCTCAATCACAGTCTCAAGCTGAGTAACTTTTCAAAGAATAAGCATAAAAAAAGCGCCTTCCGGCGCTTTTTTTGATCAGGTCTTATTGCCCTTGAACTAAGGGCAACCCTGCATCACGAGCTGCACGTGTGCCGCCCATTAAGACCACGTATTCACGTGAGCTGTCAAAACCCTCTAATAATTCAGCTGCACGTGGAGCTTTACTTCCGCCACCACATAAAATGTAAATGGGTTGATCCGTTGACACTTGAGTCAATGCTTCCGAAGACAAAGCTGTGATTGGCTGGTTCACAGCTCCTTTCACATGCGCCTCAGCATAAGCACCGGCATCACGAACATCCCAGATAATCGAGTCTTCTGGGAACTCAAATGTTGTAATTTCTTGTTTACGGATCATTGCGCACTCCTTTTGATGTAAACAACACTTGGCAAATGAAGAAAACATCCCTAGCATCTCAGATATTCTTTCCCTTTGTAAAGGTCTAATCTATGCCTTCTTTCGATATTGTTTCTGAATTAGAAGTTTTTGAAGTAAATCATGCAGTTCAAAACACGCAAAAAGAAATTGCAACACGTTTTGACTTCCGTGGTCAGGACGTTTCTATTGAACTAAATGAAAAAAATAAGGAAATTAAAATTTCGACTGAAAGTGATTTCCAATGTGAACAAGTTTATAGCATGTTAGAAAACCATTTCTTTAAACGTAAGGTGGATATTCAAGCTTTAGATCCACAAAAAATGACAGCTTCTGGCAAAAATGTAGTTCAAGTCATCAAGCTTAAAGATGGCCTTGACTCTGATACCGCAAAAAAAATTAATAAAGCCATTAAAGAAAGCGGCATTAAGGCGCAATCTTCAATTCAAGGCGACAAAATTCGTGTAACAGATAAAAAACGCGATACCTTACAGCAAATTATGGCGTTCTTAAAAGAACAACAATTTGGTGTACCGCTACAATTCAATAACTTTAAAGATTAAGGCAGAATTGCCCCCAAAGGATTCTCATGACACGACCAAATAAACTTCACAAACTGGTAAATGCAACGTCAAAATTACCGAAAGGGATTCAAAGTCGTTTACTAAGCCAAGCATTTGGTCGCGTCGTGCCGATGGTAGGTACTGCTAAAATTCGATATCAACATGTTAGCTCTGAGCGTGTTGAGGTGAGCATTGCCAATCACAAGGCAATGCAAAACCATATCGGACAGCTTCATGCATGTGCAATGGCACTCATTGCAGAGACAGCAACAGGCTTTGTCACAGCGATGAATGTTCCTGATAGTGCTATTGTGCTAGTCAAAACCCTAAAAGTTGATTTCAAACGACCAAGTAAAGGCGCCATGCTCGCAATTGCAACTTTAACGGCAGAACAACAAGAACAGATGCGTACTTCCGACAAAGGTGAAACTTTGGTTCAAGTTCAAGTCACCGATGAATCGGGTGAAGCACCGATCCAGTGTGAAATGTTATGGGCGTGGGTATCAAAAGCCACTCTGAAAAATAAATAAATGTAAATAAAACTTACTTTTAAGTAAGTATAAGTTTTACCATAATGCTCATAAGTTGAGACGGATCTTCACTATTTAATCTGTCTCAATCAGCTCAATATGATGTGACTTTCATGCAAATATTGAGCACCTTATGAAAAAAATCATGATTGCTATGGCGATGGCTTTGCCGTTTATTTTGACCGCTTGCCAAGCACCACAACAAACAGAATCAACAGCTACATCCAAAATCTCGAATGCAAAACAAGCGGAGCGTGCTGCTGAAAATAAAAAAATTGTCATCGATTTTTATGAAGGTGTGTTCTTAAAACATCAAGTCCAAGAATATTCTGATCGGTATATTGGGCACCAATATATTCAACACAATCCGCATGTTCCTGATGGCAAAGCACCATTTGTCAATTATTTCACCCAATATTTTAAAGAAAATCCTCAAGCCAGCAATGTTATTAAACGCGCTGTTGCTGAGGGTGATCTGGTATTTTTACACGTACACTCCACTCAGAATAAACAAGATCGAGGTGAAGCCATCATCGACATTTTCCGAGTTGAAGATGGAAAAATTGTCGAACATTGGGATGTGCAACAGAGTATTCCAGAACAAAGTGCTAATCAAAACACCATGTTTTAAGCTTATAAATTAGAAATGATACACGCACAAAAAAAGCCACAATGATTGTGGCTTTTTAGCATGATTAACTGCTTATTATGCTTGATCAGCAGAAAACTTTGCTTTTGCGTCGGCGGGAATTTGACGTTTAGAACCTTTTACATCCACTGCGACAAAGGTAAATACACCTTCTGTCACACGGATTGGATTACGTGAACTGTCATGGCTATCCCAAACTTCAATTTGCATTTGAATTGAGGTATTCCCCACTTTCAAAATTTTGGTATAGACACTAATCACGTCACCCACTTTCACAGGGACTAAGAAGGTCATTTGATTGATCGAAATCGTTGCACAACGCCCCTGACTGAAACGTTCTGCGTGAATAGCACCGGCCAAGTCCATTTGTGACACAATCCAACCACCAAATACATCCCCGCTCCAGTTGGTATCTGCTGGCATCGCGATGGTTTGTAGGGAAAGCGTTCCTTCAGGTTTTACATGAGTTTCTGACACTTTAGCTCCTGGCGCTGACGTTTATTGAGTTTAATTTAATTGCTGGTCGAGCCACTGCTGTAACTCACCTGCACGCATTGCTCCGCTTATTCTAGCAATTTCGTTGGTTTTATTCATTAAAACTAATGTTGGAATGCTTCGCACATTAAAAGCGCTGCTTAAACGTGGATTTGCTTCGGTATCAATTTTAGCAAAAACCACGCCAGCATTTGACTTTGCCACTTGCGCAAAATGCGGAGCCATCATTTTACATGGACCACACCACTCCGCCCACAGGTCAATCAATACAGGCAAATCACTATTGCTAATGAAATTACTAAAATTCTGTTCATTCAATTCAATTGGTGCAAGTGGAATAAGCCCTTGATGGCATTGACCACATGCAGGACCAATTTCTAGTTTTTCTTCAGGTACACGATTTTTTGCACCACATTCAGGACACACAACGATCATTTAGCTAACTCCAACATGTTGATGTAAAAATTCTAATTGGGTTGTGATGGCTTTTTCAAACCATTGCCCATGATAAATTTCAAAATGCTTCATATCCCACTCATGATATTGCACAAATGGTGCAATATTGGTCGCAGCTTCACGACTAGATTCAATTGGAATCAAGCTATCTGCTTTTGCAGCAATGAAGAGTACTGGCACATTTATTTCCCGAACATCCTGAATCGGTCTGAATCGAATTAATTTAAATAATGCACGTGCAGGAATTTCACCGCTCCAATAATAATCTGGATTAACTATAGATAAATAACCCTCATAACTATCAGGCGATTGTAAAAAGCATAAGCGGGTTGGATCGACCACAGGCAAAGTCGTCGGCGTCATCCCAACTTTAGAGCCCATGTAATCTTGGCTCGATAATTTTAAAGCTTTTGGTAATTGTTGTAAGGGATAACGTTTGGCGCTTTCCGCTCCATCAACAAACGGAACTTGAACCATTATGGCTTTAATATTGTTTAACTGAGCTGCCAATGACAAGACGTAACCACCACTTAAAGAAGTTCCCCATAGCACCATGCGTCGAGCATCAATCGATTTACGTTGCTGCAAATGACTAATCATGGTCTGCCAGTCTTCTAACTGCGCCTTAATATTAACAAGTTCACGTGGGCGTCCGGTACTCCCTCCCCAGTAACGATAGTCAAAAAGTACAACTGCATAACCGGCTTTCGCAAAACGCTGAGCATATTGAATCAATTTAAATTGGCGTAAAGCAGCTAAGCCATGCGCCATTAAAATGACAGCTGGTTTTTCTACATCTTTCGGACGATAAAAATCTGCGGCAATCACTTCTTGGCCGCTTTTGACATACAGTGGTTCTACTGTATAGGCGTGCATAAGCGCTCCATTGCGTTATTTTATGGTTGTAATCGCTTATAAATTTTAAGAACTTTCAGCTCTACAATGAGCTTAATGCTATCATAAAGCATATATCTATGAATCAAATTATGGAGTGACTCAATGAGCGAAAATGTTGGTTTTGCAGGTCAAATTGGTCCTGAACATGTAGAGCAAGTCGTTGAAAAAGGCTTTAAATCAATTATAAATAACCGCCCAGATATGGAAGGTGGCCCTGATCAACCAGCGAGTGCTCAAATTGAAGAAGCTGCACGTACAGCGGGTTTAGACTATGTACATCAACCTGTTGTTGCAGGTCAAATCACTGAACTGGATGTACGCACATTTGCCAACCATTTCAATGAACTGCCAAAACCAGTGCTGATGTTCTGCCGTACAGGTAATCGTTCAAATAACCTTTACCAACTAGCTAAACAGATGGATCTTTTGGATGATTAATGCATTCATTCAGCGTGCATTATTGGTACTTTGCGTGAGTTGCACAACAGCTTCCTTTGCTCAAGACAGCCAAGTGCTCAATGAGAAAGTCAGTGTATCGGGACAAATGACCACAGATAAATTTTCAAGTTTAATCAAACAGCAAAAATTTAAATCTGTCATTGTGAACCGTCCTGACCAAGAGCAAGGCAATGAAGTTTCTGTGCTGCAACTTAGAAGTATTGCTGAAAAATCTCAGGTTAGTGTCGTTTACCAACCTGTTGTCAGCGGTAAAATTTCTCAAACAGACGTGAAAGAATTTGCAAAATATTATAATGAGCTTCCAAAACCCATTTTGATGATTTGTCGCAGCGGCTCTCGTTCGACATCTCTTTTCAATCAAGCTCAGGCTCAAGGTTTGCTCAATGACTAAATTCGTGTTTGCAATTTTATTTACAACAATGTTGCTAACAGGATGTAATTCGATGAATGTACGTCCAACTGTTGGTGTAAGTGTCGGGACTGCACTTTAATTTTGCAGTCCCTCTAATAAAAAAAACAGCGCCGAAGCGCTGTTTTTTTTATTTTAACGAATCGTGTATTCTTGTTTTGTAATTTGTCCTGTCGGAGCTGTAACTGTCAAGATTAAACTATCCCCCGAATCACATTCTTTTAAGCGGTATGAATAATTTACTTGTGTACTCGACGCAAATGTTGATGGCGTTAGTAAATTAAACACAGATGGAACGGTTGCATTACCACTCCATAACTCTGCTGAACATGATTTTTCATTATCTTTAGTATTATCTTCTGCTTGTACGGCTACTGTTGTTCCAGTCGGCATTGGAACAGATTGCGCGCTATTACCAAACAGCTTGAACGTAAAGTTTGTTTTGGTTGTAGTCACAGCTACATCTTTAATTGTTGGCACATCATTACTAAATGAGAAGACTAACTGTTGACGTATTACTGCAGAAAGTTCTGAACTACATGTTCCTGAGATATTTGGTTGAGCAAAAGTACTGACTGCACAGTTATTCCCCACTGCCCCACGTTTATATAAAAACTCACCTAAAGCTGCTTCAAAAATCGTGTTCTCATTATCATCTCGGAAGAAGTCACCAATATTGCTCGTGAGCTCATCAGTACCCGCAGTATATAAATTATCAGAGTTCTTATCAATATAAGATTTATCGCCTTCAACATAAGCTAAAACGGTTACGCGATTATCAGCTGGACGTGGGTTCTGAGTCTGTAAAACAACACTACATTCGCCATCAGTTGTTGAACAATTCGGTGTAATACTTCCGCCCTCTGTAACAAAACTTACAACTGTACCATCAGGAACTTTATTACCAACACGATCTCGTAAACGCGCAACAATCGTAGCTTTGTCGCCATCAATATCCCATTGTAATGCATTCTTAGTTACGGATAGACTCAAACCATTTTGTGTAACGCGCCCTGTTGCAACAGAGACATCTTTTGTCAATGCTGTAACACTTGTATCACTAGCAAGAGTGGCTTTAAGCTCCACAGGTCCTGGTAGGCTACCAGGGAAGATATCTACGACAATCTTACCATCATCATTAGATTTAATTGTTTTTTGTGTTTTGTTATGCAATGTAATAAAACTAAGATCACTTGGCGCATAAATCAGCTCAACCAATACATCTTGGTTCTTAGCAGGCAGATTATTTGAATATACTGTAAATTCAACTTTACCAGATGCACTAGAACCACTATTAGCAGCACCTAACTTAACTTCACCTGAACTATATACAAGTGAATTGGCTTTAATCGGATTAATTGTAATGTTCTTGGTTGTCGTCGTTGCACCATTATTTGCACTAATACTAATAACTTGAGTGCCAGTACATAATTGGCCTCCGTTAGATATTGCAGTATAAGTTGTTTCAACTAAACCTTGATTTGAGTTTACTGTGTTATTCGTAAACGTTCCACAATCTGAACTAAAAGTTACTTGCACATTATTTTGTGCAATACCTGTCGAGCTATCGACAGTTTTTAGACTAATTTTAACAGAACCACCTGCATCAATAGTTGAATTATCAAATACAAGATTATCAAACTTAGTTTTCAGAGCTTCAACAGATACAAAGGTATCGCTTGTATTGGCAGTATTACCACCAATTTCTGCATTTGCTGCAATTTTAAAAATACCAGTTTTAGTTTCATCTACAGGCTTAATTCCAATTTTTGCAATTCCATCAGCATTTGAGAGCACTGTAGCATTTGAAGTTTCAAAACTAATATTTTCGCCCGTGAATGTTACTAATGCACCACTTACTGGCTGACCATTTTGGTCAGTTACTTTTACACTTGCACCAAGAATTGTTAAAGCTGTAGTTTTTTGATTATTGTTGTCAAAAACTTCAACATTAGTGATATTTAATTTAGCAACTACTGGTGTTTTCAATACCGTTATCAGTACCCGAACCTCCACCAGTAGTATTTTCATTTTGGTTAAAATACCCGTCACTACCACCGCCACCACAGCTTGCAAGTAAAATAGAAATAGCAATAGCAGACAACTTTAAAGGTGCTTGTTTATTAAACATGAAATTCCCCTAGAACCCTCAATATATATAGAGTTGTTATAAATATTTATTGGCTGCTATGTAACCATAGTTATAGCTTTATGTAAATAAAAGGAAGATAAATGTTTGTTGTGGTAAATTCTCTATAAATAAGGAGTCTATATGTACGACATCATCATTATTGGCGCTGGAACTGCAGGTATATCAGCTTATAAAGAAGCGATAAAAAAAACACAAAATATTCTCATAATAAATGATGGGCCTTGGGACACAACCTGTGCTCGCGTAGGATGTATGCCGAGTAAAATTCTTATCTCTACAGCAAATAGAATCCATGATATTTCACATGTGAGCGCTCTAGGTCTCGATGTAAAAGCAACAATTAATACAGAGCATGTCATGCAACATGTACAACAACTCAGAGATCGATTTACACGAGCTACGTTAAAAGATGTTGAAAGCTGGCCAGAGTCTCATAAGATTACTGGAAAAGCTGAATTTATTAATGCAAATACAGTCCAAGTAAATAACCAAAGCTATCAAGCAAAATCATTTATTCTTGCTGTAGGAACAACTCCCACTATTGACACTACTCAAAAACATATTCTAGGTTCCAAACTACTTACCTCTGATCAAATTTTTGAACTTAATCACCTACCCGAATCTATTGCTGTGATTGGCAGTGGTGTAATAGCATTAGAACTCGCACAAGCCTTACATCGTTGCGGGGTTAAAACCACTATTTTTGCACGAAGCCGTAGAATTGGCTCATTAACAAGTCCAACACTTCAAAATTTGGCACAAGAAGTACTCAGCAATGAATTAGATATTAAATTCGAAGTATTACCCGAATCTTATGAAGTTCAAAATGATCAGGTTCACTTAAGTTTTACAGACTCAAATAAACAACAAAAAATGAATGTAGATTATGTTTTGGCTGCAACGGGGCGTAGTACCTTACTTAATTCATTAAATTTAGAAAATATCGATGAATTATTTAATGACTTTAAAAAGCTACCCATCGATCCTATCAGCAAGCAATTAGGGGAATATCCAATTTTTGTTGTAGGTGATGCGCACACAAGCACACCTATTCAACATGAGGCAGCACATGAAGGAAAACAGTCTGTAAATAATTGTCTCAACTATCCGATTATTAAGCCGATTAAAACACTCGGTCCGCTTGGTATCCTTTTTTCATCACCACAAATGGCTACAATAGGTAAAAGTTATAAACAACTTAAAGATCTAAATATAGAATTTGTAACGGGTTTCGTTTCATATGAAAAACAAGGACGGGCAATTGTCGCTGCTAAAAATCAAGGCGCGGCTGAAGTTTATATTGATGTTCATACGCATAAACTATTAGGTGCT
This sequence comes from Acinetobacter sp. YH12227, assembly GCF_013417785.1. Taxonomy (NCBI): domain Bacteria; kingdom Pseudomonadati; phylum Pseudomonadota; class Gammaproteobacteria; order Moraxellales; family Moraxellaceae; genus Acinetobacter; species Acinetobacter sp. YH12227. The sequence continues at coordinate 82,916 of NZ_VPDH01000004.1, forward strand.
GAACTATTCTGTCCTGAAGCAGAACATTTGGCCCATTTACTCGCTTGGATCCTTAATGAAGATATAACAATACACCAAATTTTAGAGAAACCTTTTTATCACCCTACACTCGAAGAAGGTTTAAGAACGGCTTTGAAACATGCAAGAAGGCAGCTGAGTTCCTGATTCCTAGGTGAAATAAGGCTTTTTTTGGTTTTTCCTTTTGATTTTTATCATTTTTAGTGCATAAAAAAATCCCCCTATCTCATAAGAGTTAGGGGGATTTTGAATAATGAGCTGGCGATGACTTACTCTCACATGGGTAACCCCACACTACCATCAGCGCTAAGAGGTTTCACTTCTGAGTTCGGGAAGGGATCAGGTGGTTCACTCTTGCTATTGTCGCCAGCACAACTGTTATGGACTTGTTCGGGTCTTATTTAACTGCTTTACAGTGTATGCCTTACTTCGTACCAAATAGAATTCATTAACAGATTATTTGAGTTGCATATAATGTTCTTAAGCGTTCACTAAATCAAGTTATTTTGCTTAATATCGAATCAATTGATCCTCACTTCTTTCGAAGTTCGTACAACAACTGTTTGGGTGTTGTATAGTCAAGCCTCACGAGCAATTAGTATTGGTCAGCTTCATGCGTCACCGCACTTCCACATCCAACCTATCAACGTCGTAGTCTTCAACGGCTCTTTA